>CAJNCX010000007.1:0-108508 GCA_905221365.1 bacterium | reverse complement strand
GATACTGATGCTGAAGTTGATTCACTTGCACTTACTGATGCTGAAGTTGATTCACTTGAGCTTACTGATGCTGAAGCTGATTCACTTGAGCTTACTGATACGCTTGCTGATTCACTTGCAGATACTGATGCTGAAGCTGATTCGCTTGAGCTTACTGATGCTGAAGCGCTTTGGCTAGCTGATACTGATGCGCTTGCTGATTGACTTGCAGATACAGACGCTGAAGCTGATTGGCTAGCTGATACTGATGCTGAAGCGCTTTGGCTTGCAGATACAGATGCGCTAGTTGATTGACTTGCTGACACAGATGCTGAAGCTGATTGGCTTGCAGATACTGATGCTGAAGCTGATTGGCTTGCACTTACTGATGCTGAAGTTGATTCACTTGAGCTTACAGACGCTGAAACTGATTGGCTAGCTGATACTGATGCTGAAGCTGATTGACTTGAGCTTACAGATGCTGAAGCTGATTGACTTGCAGATACAGACGCTGAAGCTGATTGGCTAGCTGATACTGATGCGCTAGTTGATTCGCTTGAGCTTACTGATGCTGAAGCACTTTGGCTTGCAGATACTGATGCTGAAGCTGAAGTTGATTGACTTGAGCTTACTGATGCGCTAGTTGATTGGCTTGCAGATACAGACGCTGAAGCGCTTTGGCTAGCTGATACTGATGCGCTTGCTGATTGGCTTGCAGATACAGATGCGCTAGTTGATTGGCTTGCTGATACTGATACTGAAGTTGATTCACTTGCACTTACTGATGCGCTTGCTGATTCACTTGCAGATACTGATGCTGAAGCTGATTCGCTTGAGCTTACTGATGCTGAAGCGCTTTGGCTAGCTGATACTGATGCGCTTGCTGATTGGCTTGCAGATACTGATGCGCTAGTTGATTGACTTGCAGATACAGACGCTGAAGCGCTTTGGCTAGCTGATACTGATGCGCTTGCTGATTGGCTTGCAGATACTGATGCGCTTGCTGATTGGCTGGCGCTGACTGATGCTGAGGTGCTTGCGCTTATTAAAACAGATTGACTCAAGCTTACTGAAGCGGATGTGCTAGCTGAGACAGATTGGCTACTACTTACTAAAACTGAAGTGCTCGCACTCACCGAGCTGGAAACACTCTTGCTCAATGACACCGAACGGCTGGTACTCAGCGAAACTGAGACACTCTTGCTCAATGAAACTGATTGGCTGCCACTCAAGGAAGTCGATGCACTCTTGCTCAACGAAACGGAGTGACTAGCACTCACTGAGGCTGCACTTTGGCTTGTTGAAACAGACTGGCTCGCACTCACCGAGCTGGAAACACTCTTGCTCGCTGAAAGTGAACGACTTGTGCTCAGCGAAACTGAAACACTCTTGCTCAATGAAACGGATTGACTGCCACTCAAGGAAGTTGATGCACTCTTACTCAACGAAATTGATTGACTTGTACTTACAGACTGACTACCGCTTACTGAGGCCGAAACACTATTTCTCGCTGAAACCGAGCGGCTGGCGCTCATCGATGCCGATTGGCTATTGCGCAAGGAAGTAGACAATCTCTGGCTAGCAGAAACTGAACGGCTGGCGCTCGTTGAAGCCGACGCACTCGCTGATGTACTAGCACTTACTGAGGCACTGGTTGAGGCAGACGCACTTGCTGACATTCTTGCAGAAACGGATGCTCTCGTTGAGGCAGATGCGCTCGCTGAAGTGCTGGCGCTTACCGATGCACTCGCTGAGGCACTGGTTGACTGTCTTTGACTTAGACTAGTTGAAGCACTGCTACTCTTATACTCACTATCAGAAAGTTTTACAGTGAACGTATCCGTAGTCTTATCTTTATAGATAATGGTAACTGTTCCATTGTTACTAATAGTAAAGGAATCAATACGTTTTTCCTGCTTATTGTTTAGTTTCTCAATAGCCGCCAATATACGAGTTTTTTCTTGAGGTTTTAATTGAGAAACATTCTCTACCTGGAAGGTTTCAGTCGGTGCTACCCCTTCCATAATATCTGTCAGCCTACCTTGCACAATACGGACATTGCCCGGTGAATCATTTCCTGCACTATTACTGTTACCAGCCTTATCCGTTGCTACTGCATTGCGTTGCCAACTATTTCTACCATTTTTATCATACTCTAGATTATCATTCAAATGAGCTCTTACAGTAATACGGGCTGGACTAGCAGTAGTCGCTGTGATATTCCCCGTTAAATGCTCTACAGTTCCCGTCCCATATTTATTATCTTCAAAGAAATTACTTCCAAGGGCTGAGCCATTTGCATCTGCATTTGAAACGATCTTAAATTCTGATAATTGCCCGCTATTATCTGTAGCAGTGAAATTAATTTGAATATCGTCTCCTGCGTACACAATATAGTTGCCATTTACAGGTGTTAGAGTTTGACCGTTACGAGTCACCGTCGCACTTGGAACTGGAACAGCATCCACATTAGCTGGGATAACAGTTGTAGTATTATCACGGTAGGTAATGGTAATATTCCCATTTTCAGCTACTGCAATCGTTCCGGTTACGCCATCTTTCGTAAAATCACTACCAGATAAAAGCGACTGGTTTTTTTCTTTAAATTTTTCAAGTACTTGATTGCGTTCACTTAGAGTCAAAGAAGAGGGATTCTTAACAATAACAGTATCCCCACTAACTGGGTTGTGGCGTTCGTTGAAGCCTTTGATATGGAAATTCGTACGTGCTGTTGCAGTCAGGCCATGAATATCTCTTACTGTGTACTCCAGAACATAGGTACCAGACTTATAGGGTTTCCAAGTTCCGTTTTCACGACCCACCGTCCCTATTATGTTAATAGTGTATGTGGTTTGGGCACCTGATTTATTCCCCCATTGATCATAGGTGGATAGATCTCCAAATCCCCCTTTCTTACTAGTTGGATAGTTCGGTGCATGTAAACCTGTAATAATAGCATTGGATGGGGAAGCCGTGATTTTATCCATCCCTTTATCATCATTCAGCCTTATCTGGAAATTAACTGATTCATCATTATAAATTGTGATATTAGATGGCATAGAGATTGTAGGTGGATTAGAAGCTGCACGTAGGTGTGCCCCTCTAGTAATCACTGTCCCATTTCGTACATCGTGTACACCAGAATTAGCCGCCAACACAGCATTGACAATCGAATTACGCGCTGAAGTAGCTTTTTGCAATACTGTTGTTAAATCACTAGTTGGATCAGTCAGGGCTTTTTCAATTTCTGTTACTGCAGAATTGGCCTTAGCAAGAGCTGAATCCGTATTTGGTAAATCAACCGCTTTTGCTAGATAGTCACCTATTTCAGCTGAAAGATTGGTCAACTTCCTACGGTTTTCTTCTTGTTGTTTAGCAGTGACTTCTGAAGATGCTATTGCAACCGCAGCAGCTTCAATTAAGCTAGTTGTGACAGAAGTTGATTGAACTCCACTAACACTATTCTTACCAGTAATTTCAGTTATTTTTAATTCAGCTGAGTCAATTTCAAGGTTCTTTGCTTCTTTTGAAGTAGAAGGTTGCTGGTCAATTGCTGTCGTCGATCCACTCTGTTCAACAGACAAACTTGACACTACAGAAACATTCGATTCACTTGTTGATTGACTGGCACTAGCAGAAGCACTGACAGACTCTTTTGGTGAAGTGGTCACGGTCTTATCTACCGTTTGACTCTTCTCAGCTTGTTTGAGCGCATCCTTGCCTTGGGCTTGATTCTTATCAGCGATCACACCAGCGGCTAGGTTATTGCTAGTTGTTGCCACTTGGCTGCTGAGTTGGGTTGCGCTTGACAAGGCGTCACCTAGCTTGCTGGTCGCAAGGCTCTCAGCAGGAGCAGTCTTGACATCAAGGGATGCTGAGGTCGAAGTTGAGACAGAGGTTTGAACTTCTGACTCGCTAACAGAGCTAGTGCTTTCAGCTAGAGATGCTGAAGTTTGGACACTTACTGAAGGAGCAGGTTGAGCGCTAGCAGATGCTGACTCAGAGACAGGAGTTGAGGCAGATGCTTGCACACTCGCTGATTGCGATGGAGTTTCACTAACAGAGGCTGACTCAGAAGCAGGACTTACAGCTGACTGGCTGGTAGTAACTGAACTGCTAGCTGACGCACTTGCTGATAGACTAGCTGATACAGAAACGCTTGTCGAAAGAGAAGCACTTACAGATTGACTGACTGACTCAGAAACAGATACAGAGTCTTGCTCTGCTTGTTCCTTCACTTCTGCTTGTGCTTGGGCAATGATAGAGTTATTGCTGGCTTCAGTTGTCGCATCAGCTTGGGGCTCAGTTGCGATGACTGCCTTACCAGTTTCCTTGTACTCAGATGTCTCATCTGCATATACAGTTTGCTCTTGAGTTACAACAAAACCTGCGGCCCCGGCGGCTAAGATGGCCCCTATACCTGCAAGCGTGTTGGCATTCAAGTGAGCGTGGTCAAGTTCTTCAGTGTCAGATAGGCTAGTCGAGACAACTTCTCCCATCCCACCGATACGGAAGAGATCCAGTTGGGAATTCGAGGCTTTTACCCAGTTTTTCCCCGATTTGTAAAGCTTATAGCGCTTTTTCTCATCTACGATCTCGAAATCTTTGTTAAATTTTTTACTTCGAAACATTCTATTCCTTTCCTTTTTTAAAAATTCCACTCTTTGTTAACCTCATGATCATTAACAAAGCGTGATACTTAAGTAAGAATTTCACGGAAACACAAGCATCAAGCCTAGTCAGTCAATGGCTTTTCAAGAGTTTTTTGATAAAATTCGATGGTTAATTGGTATAAAAGAGATGCACTTTTATATATGTTTTACTCCAGTATACACCAGCCTCAATTCTATCAAATTTGAAGCTTCTTTTCAAGATTTTTGATTTCAATATAGCAAATTTATTTCTGCAATAGAAAAGCAGTGTAAAAGGATTACACTGTTCTTTATAAATACTGATTTTTTCTTAAACTGAGGTCTCAGAATTGATTAAAACTGGACTCATTTCCCTATCGTTAAGATTGATTTTCTTCCCAATCGTGGTAGGCAGCATAGAGCTGACTTTTATTCCGCTGGTAGAGTTTAGCAACTTCTTTTATGGCTTGATTTCTCTTCATGCCTTGCTGGATACGGGATTGGATTTCTAAGAACAAGCCCTCCTCATCCTTTTCCTCCACATCCTGACTGGCACCTTCAACGATGAGAAGACACTCGCCCTTGAGCGGTGTATCAGCGATACTTTCCAGCAATTCAGAGATGTTTCCTCTTTTGTATTCTTCATAGATTTTGGTCAATTCCCTAACCAAGACTACCGAGCGGTCACCGTAGACTTCTAGCATATTTTCTAACGTATCCGCTACACGGTGGGGCGATTCATAGAAAATCTGAGTTTCAGGATAGTTTTTTTTGGCTTGAAAAAATTGCTTTTGCTGGCCTGACTTTCTCGGTAAAAAACCATAAAAGATATGCGGCTGTGGCGCTAGGCCGCTGGCAATCAAGGCAGAAATCCCCGCAGAGGCACCTGGAACTGTGACAACTGCAATTTCTTCCTCAATAGCTGCCTTGACCAAATCATGCCCAGGGTCTGAGATACTAGGCAGACCCGCATCAGAAACCTGAGCAATACTTTGTCCTGCTTTCAAGAAACCAATCAAATCAGGAATCTTTTCCTTGGCATTGTGCTCATGAAAACTAATCTGCTTGGTCGAAATGTCAAAATGCTTGAGCAAAAGCCCTGTATTGCGCGTGTCCTCAGCCGCAATCCAGTCCACCTCTTTCAGAGTCTGGATGGCACGAAAGGTCATATCATCTAGATTGCCAATTGGCGTTGCCACTAGGTAAAGCTTGCCATAGGGAGATTGTCCCTTAAAACTTTTTTGAATCTGCATGCTTACTCCCTGTATAACAACTCGTCACAGAACATACATTCTTCGTCCTGCTCTCGGCGTTGTCCATAAAAATCATTACATACGTGAAAACCGTCTTTATAGATTCGGCGGACGCTTTCACGAACATGCTTGGCCTTAACGGGTGTATCTGCTTCCACCTCGCCCAAGCGTTCGCGCAACTTACTATTTTCCAAGCGAAGAGCTGTATTTTCCTCTACCAGGCTCTTGAGATTTTTCTTGATGGCTTCCACATCGGCCAAGGTCACCAATAACTGTTGGGAAAAATCATCCAGCGCGTCAAATAATTCTTTTTTGTCCATAAACCAGCCCTTTCCTTTCTGTATTCTTCATTTTTTGAGTTCACATGTCTTTCAAGACCAGATATTCCATGGCATTTTGAAAGCTGACATTAGCTTGCCACATTTTTCTAGCTTCGAGTAAATCTTGTAAAATCTGTCGAATCCTTGCTTGCAAGAGATCCTGTCCACAGATCACTTCGAGAATTCGCAAGACCTGATCTTGTTTTTCCTTGTCATCTGCCAAGCTGGCTAATTTCGAAACTTGCAAATAACTCTCTTTTTTCTTAGCTAATAACCAGGTCAGCAGGCGTTCGCTTTCATCCACCAAGGTCCAAAAACTTGCCTGATTTGCCAGTTTTTCTGCTTCAGCATGTGATTGACAAAACTGGGCTAAAAGAGTCGCTTTTTTCTTGACTAGACCTACTTGCTCTAATTGATGGATGAGTTTCTCTTCTTGCTTTTTAAAGTGGAAAATCTGGGTACGACTCCGGATAGTTGGCAAGATCTTTTCCTCATCGCTGGTCAAGAAGAAAATGTAAACTTCACTCTGGGGTTCTTCGATGACCTTGAGCAGAGAATTGGCTGCGTTGGGATGCATTTTCTCCGCCTGCTCGATAATAAAAACCTGTTGCTGACTTTCAATCCCTGCTTGGGAAAACTGACCCACTAATTCCCGAATCCGTTCTGTCTTGATGGCCTGATTGACTGGCTTAATCAAGGTGACATCGGGAAATTCTTCCTGTTCAATCAGCTTGCAGTTTCGGCATTTCTCACATGGTAAAACGCCTACTTTATCCGTACAGAAAAGACTTTTAGCCAAAAATTGCGCCATTTCCAAGCTTCCAAAGAAACCTGAAAAGAGATAGGCGTGATTGAGCTGGTCTTGTTCTAGGATACGGACAAAGCGGTCAAACTGGTCTGGTTGCCAAGCTTTTAGTTGTTCTTGTTTCATTTATCCAAGCCCATTCTGTCAAACAAGACAGCCTTGGTCGTTTCCACAACTTGCTCCAAAGGAAGACTCGCATCAATCTTGACAATCCGATTTCCTTCTTTGTCCAGAAGAGAAAGGTAACCTTGACGAACTTTTTTATGCAAGTCCAAACCTTCCATGTCCAAACGATTGACCTCGCGGTCACTATTAGCAGCAATGCGAGCCAGCCCCTCTTCCACCTCAATGTCAAAATAAAGTGTCAAATCAGGTTTGAGGCCATCTGTCGCAAATTGATTGAGCCAATCAATGGCATCAATATCCAAACCACGACCAAATCCTTGATAAGCAAGGGAACTATCGATGAAGCGGTCCATAATGACCAACTTACCAGCTTCAAGGGCAGGGAGAACTTTTTCCACCAAGTGCTGTCTACGACTGGCAATATAGAGAAGGAGTTCTGTTTTAGGATCCATCTGAGTATGACTTGGGTCCAAAATCACTTGACGAATCTTCTCCCCAATCAAGACTCCACCTGGCTCACGGGTCGTCAGCACCTCTACTCCTTTTTCCTCTAAAATTGGGAGTAGAGCCTCTAAAACACTGGTCTTTCCTGCTCCCTCTGGTCCCTCAAGAGAGACTAAAAATCCTTTTGACATATCTAACTCATTTCTTTTTTTCTACCTTCTATTCTATCAAAAAATAGGTTTTTGTGACAATCTTTTTGTGTCTTCTCCATTCAATCAACCACAAAAGAGGCCGGGAGTCATCCAACCTCTTATTTACCTAATTCTTGTGTTCGTTTGTAGGCTTGCTGAACTGCGTCCATGACTGTACCTCTAAAGGCATGTTCTTCCAGACTTGCTACACCAGCGATAGTTGAACCACCTGGGCTGCAAACTTGATCTTTCAAAACTCCAGGATGTTGCTGGCTTTCGAGAACCATTTGCCCAGCGCCGACTACTGTTTGAGCTGCCATTTTCAAGGCCGTTTCTCGTGGCAATCCTGTCTGAACACCTGCATCTGCCAAGGCTTCGATAAAAAGATAGACAAAGGCTGGCCCACAACCAGCAAGACCTGTCGCTGCATCGATTAAGCCATCTCCCAGCTCAACCAAGAGACCAGCCTTGGCTAATAACTGGTAAAAAAGACTATTGTCCTCAGCACGACAGTTTGCTGACATGGCATAACTAATCACTCCTTGGCCGATAGCCACTGGAGTATTGGGCATGATGCGAATAATCCGGTGTTGACTTGGCAGAAGACTCGCTAGTTTTTCCAAGGTCAATCCAGCTGCCATGGAAATCAAAAGAAGACTTTCTCGTTTTTCAAGGATGGTCTGGTATTGAGAAAGTAAATCTGAGAACTGAGCAGGCTTAACTCCTAGAAAAATCACATCTGCTTCTGCAAAAATTTCTTCATTGCTGGAAGCCCGACCGCCGAAGTTGGCGATGAAAGCATCTACTTTCGCTTGACTACGATTGGCAAGGAGAATCTGAGCACCCGTCTTGGCCTGCAAGACAGCCTTGCCCAAGCTAGAACCCATATTCCCCAAACCGATAAATCCAATCTTCATCTCTTACTCCCTTATCTGTCCGTCACCAGTAACCACATACTTGTAGCTAGTCAACTCTTTCAAGCCCATTGGACCACGCGCATGCAGTTTCTGAGTAGAAATCCCCATCTCACATCCAAGACCAAACTGCCCCCCGTCAGTGAAACGCGTTGAGGCATTGACATAAACCGCTGCAGAGTCCACTTGAACTGTAAAGTAAGCTGCAGCTTCAGCATTTTCTGTCACAATGGCATCTGAATGATGGGTACTGTGAGCTTCAATATGGGCAACTGCTTCTTCTAAACTGCTCACTACTTTAACCGCTAGGATATAATCTAAAAACTCGGTGTCAAAGTCTTGGGCCTCAGCTGCTCGACCTGAAACAAACTGACTTGCTGTGCTATCCAAACGGAATTGAATAGGTTCCAATCCATCTTCTTTTCGATCTGCAACCAGCACTTGCTCCAAACGAGGAAGGAAACTTGCTGACTTGTCTTCATGAACCAGCAAGACCTCCATGGCATTGCAGACAGAAGGACGGCTGGTTTTAGCATTGTTGATGATAGACAGAGCCTTGTCTTCATCTGCATCCTTATCTACATAAACATGGACAATCCCAGTTCCCGTCTCGATAACAGGTACGACAGCATTCTCAACCACGGCATTGATCAAGCCAGCGCCTCCACGAGGAATGAGAAGGTCTAGATAGCCCTTGGCCTTCATCATAGCATAGCTACTTTCACGGCTGGTATCTTCCACCAGTTGAATCACCTCTGGATGGATTGTGGTCGTCTCCAAGCCCTTCTTCAAGGCTGTGACAATAGCATGAGCTGTTTGGTAGGCGTCCTTACCACTACGAAGAACGACCGCATTACCACTCTTGAGAGCCAAAGCAGCCGCATCAGACGTCACATTTGGACGGCTTTCATAGATAATACCGATAACCCCCATGGCCACACGCTTCTTAGTAATAACCAAGCCATTTTCAAGCTGACTTGTCTCTAAGACTTCTCCAATAGGATCTGGTAAAGCAACCACTTCACGAATGCCAGTTGCCATCGCTTCTATACGTCCTTCATCCAAATAAAGACGGTCTAGCATAACATCTGAGATTTTACCTTTGGCCGCTCCCATATCAAGGGCATTAGCCTCTAGAATCTCCTCAGTAGCTGCCAATAAATGATCTGCCATGGCTAGCAAGGCTTGGTTTTTCACTGCTTCACTAGCAGTATTGATTGATTTCTTAACAGCCTGTACCTGTTCAAATTGTTCTTGTGTACTTACCATCGTTCACCTCTAAAATTCTGTAAAGAGCAGCTGGATTTCAGGAGTGATGGAAATCCAGTCATCACGGTGAATCAAGACTCCCTTAGCTTTTTGAGAACGGAGCATATCTTTTAGAGCTGAGACGCCAAATTGGACACGTCCCTTTCCAAGAGATTGACCTGTTTCTTTATCAGCCACTGTTACAATATCGTGGTAAGAGAAGCTTCCTTCCACTTCTACAACGCCTGATAAAAGGAGACTTTTCCCGTTTTTTGAAAGTGCCTCTGCAGCTCCACCATCTACCCAAATCGTTCCCTGACTTTGTGCATAGAAAGCCAGCCATTGTTTCTGGGTACGAAGTCCCTTCTCTTGCGCAACAAAGAAGGAACCATCCCTGATCTCTTCCGCTGCCTCAATCAGGGCATCTGATTTCAAGGAGGAGCAAATATAGACTGGCACACCTGACTCCGTCGCAATAGTTGCAGCTTTGATTTTTGTCAGCATGCCCCCAGTACCGTTTGACGAACCTGCTCCACCAGCCATATCTATAATCTCACGATTGATAGTCTCGATTTTCTCAAGACGTTTGGCTGTTGGATCTGAATTAGGATTGCCAGTATAGAGACCGTCCACATCCGTCAAGAGAACTAAAAGATCCGCTTGAACCATAGCCGCTACCTGGGCACTTAGAGTGTCATTGTCCCCGACCTTGAGTTCGTCAATGACGACACTGTCATTTTCATTGATAATAGGAATGGCACCACGATGAAGCAATACAGACAAGGCCTGATGGGCATTCTTATAGCGACGTTTATCTACAAAATCATCCTGTGTCAGCAAGATTTGCGCAGAGACGATTTGGCGCATGAGGAGGTTGGTCGTGTATTCTTCTAGAAGCAAACCTTGTCCTACTGCAGCCGAAGCTTGCTTATCTGCAATCTTGGTCGGACGCTTTTTAAAACCCAAAGCTCCAAAACCAGCAGCAACTGCACCAGATGACACTAAAATCAACTCATGCCCAGCTTCATGCAACATAGCCAACTGCTGGGTAATTGCCTTTACTTTGCTTCTTGATAAACTCCCGTCTTCATTTGTCAAGGAGGAGGTCCCTACCTTAAAGACGATTCGTTTGTACTTCATATTCTCACTCCGATTCTTCATATTTATCCATTATAACATGAATGCTTTAAAATAGAAAAGACTTGAAATGAAAAAGGTTGAGACAAGGCATCTCAACTCTTTTATCTACTCTCAATTTTACGCAATCTTTCCAGAGTTTCTTTAAAAATCTCTGGAATATCTGCTGTGAACTCTATTGTTTCGCCTGTTCTCGGATGGGTAAAGCCTAGAGTCTTAGCATGGAGAAATTGTCCATGTCCTTTCAGCGTTTTTCGAGGACCATAGACCTCATCCCCAGCGACTGGATGACCAATGTAAGCCATATGGACACGGATTTGGTGGGTACGCCCTGTTTCCAGTTGCAACTCCACTAAAGTATAATCACCAAAACGTTCCAAAACGTGGAAACGCGTCACTGCCGGCTTCCCTTTAGCAGTTACAGCCTGTTTCTTACGATCTTTTTCACTACGACCAATCGGAGCTTCAATCACACCACGATCATTGGGAAGATTGCCATGAACAATCGCCCAGTATTTACGGAGAGACTTCTTGTCCTTGAGTTCTTGGGCAAGTGCCAAGTGAGCCTCATCATTCTTAGCAATCATAAGGAGACCAGACGTGTCCTTGTCGATGCGGTGAACGATTCCTGGACGCAGAACCCCATTGATACCCGACAAGTCCTTGATATGGTACATGAGGGCATTGACCAAGGTTCCACTGGTATGACCGGCGCTGGGATGAACCACCATCCCTTGAGGTTTGTTAACAACGGCTACATCCTCATCTTGGTAGATAATCTCGAGTGGCAGATTCTCAGCCACATACTCTAAAACCTCTGGTTCTGGCACATGGTAGGTGACGATATCCCCCTCTTGGACAGTGTATTTGGCTTTCTTGGCTTGCCCATTAACCAAAACTTGTCCAGACTTGATTTGTTCATTCGCGAGACTGCGTGACAATTCTGTCAAGTCCGACAGAGCCTTGTCTAGACGTTGCCCACCAGTTTCAATTTTTATTTCCATTTACTTCCTCTTTAAGCATTGCAATCAATAAAACAATCACACCAACTGTCAAATAGCTGTCAGCAACATTGAAAATCGCAAAGTTGATAAAGTCTAGGTGAAACATATCCACCACAAAACCTTGACTCATTCTGTCAATAAAGTTGCCCAGACCTCCCGCTATTATCAGGGTCAGTCCAAAAATTAACCAGAGAGAATCCTCCATGTGTTTATGTAGATACCAAATGGCTCCTACCATGACGACCAGTGTAATGACAGCAAAAAACCACTGCTGGTCTTGTAGCATGGAGAAGGCTGCCCCTCTATTTTGCAGATAGGTTAAACTAACGAGATTGGGTATCCAAGATTGCACCTCACCTAGTGGAATCTGCTGGACAACATAATTTTTGACCAACTGATCCAACCCAATCAAAAGCAGTACAATGACTGCTACTATTCCTCTTTTTTTCATGATTTCCTCTTTTGATCAAAATATTCTTGCATAACCTCAACGAAAAGAGTCCCAGCTTGACTAAGCTCCACTTCTTCCCGTTTGACATAGACCATGCGATTATCTAGATTATCCTTGAGACGAATGACTGTAATCCCATTAACACTGTCACTATCTAAAAATCCAGATCCAGTCGCATAAGCATCCGTCCGCTCCAAAATACCATTCAAAGTAGCACGGTCCGTCACATTAAACATCTGCGAGCTCGCGCTGGTGTCGACAAAGTTCTCTGAATAGTATAGATACTCATCCTTTTCCTGAGTAAAACGAACCGTTGGTAAATCCGCTAGGTCCTCCATGACCAATTCCTCTTTCTGTGCTAAAGGATGCCCTTCACGAAGATAAATGTGAGTCTGGAAAGGAATTAGTTCAATAACTTCTAAACCAAGTTTTTCAACCCGTTGCATGATGCCCTTTTTATTTTGATTGTTGAGGTAGATAATCCCAATCTCACTATGTCCTTGGGCCACTTCGTCTAAAATTTGAACCGTAGTAGACTCAAAAATACGAAAGTTCTTATAATCAGGATAACGTTCTGAAAAGGCCGTAATGGTTGGTGGCAAGAAGTCATAGTGCTGACTGGCAATGGAAAATTCATCCTTTTCTTCCTCAGGATTGGCATACTGATTTTGAAAAACATCAAAGCCTTTGACTAATTCTTGCGCTTTCTCATAAAATTCCATACCACGACGGGTCAAAAACGTTCCCGAACTCGTCCGACGGAAAATTTTAAAGCCTAACTCTTTTTCCAAATCGCGCACAGAAATAGATAGACTCGGCTGACTAACATACATCTTTTCAGCAGCTTCACGGAAAGTACCACTATTGGCAATAGCCACAACATAGCGTAATTGTTGAATGTTCATCTTTTACCCCCAACTTCTCTATCTGTTCATTATACCATATTTCAGAATTTTTCCAAAAAAGAAAAAAGTGTCCATCGCAAGTTTAAATCTAACTATTCTCTATTAAATTCAAAATGGGTATCAAAACAAAAAAAGGCTCTCCGAAAACTCGGAAAGCCTAATTTTATGCTAGTTCTAGCTTCCTCGCCTTTTCATTTTAAGGCTCGGGATAAAAAGGTTCACTGGACCTTTTTATTTTGCGATTGGGTAAACAGAAACTTGTTTTTTATCGCGTCCTTTACGTTCAAAGCGTACTACGCCTTCAACTTTAGCGAACAAAGTATCGTCTCCACCACGTCCAACGTTTACACCTGGATAGATGTGTGTACCACGTTGACGGTAAAGGATTGATCCACCCGTTACAGTTTGTCCGTCAGCTGCTTTAGCTCCAAGACGTTTTGCTTGTGAATCACGTCCGTTTGATGTAGAACCTCCACCTTTTTTGTGGGCGAAAAGTTGCAAGTTGTTAAGAGTCATTTTTAACATAATGTTTTCCTCCGTGTTAGTTTTCTGTGATAACTCTGGTTTGGACGAACTCAGAAGAGTTCTCCGATAAGTTTGCCATACCTAAGAAAAATGATTCGAAGAATAATTGGGTCATTTCTCTCTGGTGTGAAGGAAGATCCGCTGGTATTTCAACCTTTAGATAGCCACCTTCATCTTCGTTTAATTCTAAGATTGGTTCGTAGCCTGCAAATTTCTCAATGGAATTGACAAAGTTAATGGCAAGCGTAGAAACCGATGCACACACGACATCTAAGCCGTATTCGCCACTTTCGGCGTGTCCAGTAATTTCCGCACTCCTCAGCTCGCCATCTTCGGCTCTCTCAAAGACTGCTTGTATCATGTGTTCTCCTTAAAATTAAGCGTTGATCGCGTTGATGACAACTTTTGTATATGGTTGACGGTGACCTTGTTTACGGTGGCTACCTTTTTTAGGTTTGTACTTGTAAGTAACAACTTTCTTTTGTTTTCCTTGTTTTTCAACAGTTCCAACTACAGTAGCTCCAGCAACAAGTGGAGTTCCGACAACAGTGTTTTCACCACCAACAAGAACAACTTCGTTAAAAGTAACTTCTTGACCAGCTTCAACGTTCAATTTTTCAACGTAAACTGCTTGACCAACTTCAACTTTAACTTGTTTTCCGCCAGTTTTGATAATTGCGTATGTGCTCATTATGCACCTCCTATGATTTTTAGGGTTTCCCCGTATTTTTGTGAAGACTCGCCTAGCATCGTGGGACGAACCACTTTACACTCACTATGTGAGCAACGATGATCGTGCGGTTGCACAGGACTGTGCATAGTCAACTCTTCAAGTATAGCATATCTTCTTTTTTCTTACAAGTAAAATCAATTAAAATTAAGCTTTTTCTTTCCCTTTTTTCCTCCAAGAAGCAAAAATCATACTGAAGTAAAAGATACTCATCATAAAAGGAATACCTAGAATTGTCTTCTCCTGATAGTAAATCGTCAAATAAGCTGAAAAAACAACTCCGAAGACAAAACTGCTAAGCAAGCTAACAAAAATCAAGCCCTCTCGTAGGAAAGGCGTATGCTTGGTCCGAAAATAATCTCCAAAAGCTAACATGGTTCGTTTGATATTCCCTGTCATAAAAGCATTATTATAGGCAATACCTGACACTTCTCCAAAAGCAGTTGTCACCAGTCCCATACAGAAGGCCAATGGCGGCACGAGATAGATATTATCAACAGTTTGCGGCACAAAGCCAATAATCAGGGACAGGACTGCAAGTGGAATCAAGGACAAAATCGGTTTTTTAACAATTCGAAGTTTTTCCTTATACAATGTCAGAAAAAAGACACCCATCATAAAGGAAAACAAGGTCATTACTTTGGCACTGGCATCCGATACATTTTGTTGAATGAGTCCTACAGAGAGAAAAACCACATTCCCAGTTTGTCCAGCCACAAGGGTGTTCCCTCGAACGATAAAGGTATAGGCATCGACATATCCTGCACAAAAAGTCAAAAAAAGCGCTAGTCTCTTAGACTGACGTGATATTTTCCTTATTGGTAATAATCTCATTTTCTCCCCCTTCTCATTTCATCTACTTATCTAAATATTGTACCACTTTCTCCAAGAAATGCGTAGTCCATTTGAAAATTTTTACCATCTGTTGGATAGTCCTTCTTTTCTATGTTATAATGAAGGAAGGATTTGAAGTCGGAAAAGGAGTATTTATGCTTAAATTAGGTGTCATAGGAACAGGGGCTATCAGCCATCATTTCATAGAAGCAGCCCATGCTAGCGGAGAATACCAGCTGGTCGCAGTCTATTCTAGAAAGCTAGAAACAGCCGCAACCTTTGCTTCTCGCTATCAGGATATCCAACTCTTTGATCAATTAGAAGACTTCTTAAAGTCTTCCTTTGATGTAGTCTATATCGCTAGTCCAAACTCCTTGCATTTTGTACAAGCCAAGACTGCCTTGTCTGCTGGTAAGCACGTCATTCTTGAAAAGCCAGCTGTCACTCAGCCACAAGAATGGCTGAATTTGAGACAGACAGCTGAGAAAAATAATTGTTTTATCTTCGAAGCAGCACGAAACTACCACGAGGAAGCTTTTACTACTATTAAAAATTTTTTAGCAGACAAGCAAGTCTTGGGTGCTGATTTCAATTATGCCAAGTATTCGTCTAAGATGCCAGACTTGTTGGCTGGGCAGACGCCAAATGTCTTTTCAGACAGTTTTGCTGGTGGAGCCCTTATGGACTTGGGGATTTATCCTCTCTACGCTGCCGTTCGCCTCTTTGGAAAGGCTCAGGAAGCAACCTACCAAGCCCAACAGCTTAACAATAGCATTGACCTAAATGGAGACGGTATCCTCTTCTACCCTGACTTTCAAGTTCATATCAAAGCTGGGAAAAACATCACTTCCAATCTTCCTTGTGAGATTTACACAGCAGATGGAACCTTGACCCTCAACACGATTGAGCATGTCCGCTCAGCTATTTTTACCAACCACCAAGGAAATCAAGTTCAACTCCCTATCCAACAGGCTCCTCATACGATGACTGAGGAAGTTGCTGCATTCGCACAGATGATCCAGCAACCAGACCAGACGCTTTACCAGAACTGGCTGGATGATGCAGGCTCTGTTCATGATTTACTCTATACCATACGCCAGACTGCTGGCATTAGATTTGAGGCAGAAAAATGAAAACCAAACTACCGACTGAATGGCAAGAATTGAGCGACCAACTCGGTTTCCAAGAATTTACCCCCATTCAAACTCAACTATTTGAGCCTATACTTGCTGGAGAAAACCTACTGGGAGTGAGCCCAACAGGAACTGGTAAGACGCTAGCTTATTTACTTCCAAGTCTTCTCAGACTACAAAAGAAAAAAGCCCAGCAACTCTTGATTCTAGCACCAAATACAGAACTAGCTGGACAAATTTTTGATGTGTGTAAAACGTGGGCAGAAGCTATCGGCTTGACTGCTCAGCTCTTCCTATCAGGCTCAAGTCAAAAACGTCAGATTGAACGCCTTAAAAAAGGACCAGAAATTCTGATTGGAACACCTGGCCGTATCTTTGAGTTGATTAAATTGAAAAAAATCAAGATGATGAATGTGGAAACCATCATTCTGGATGAATTTGACCAATTGCTCGATGATTCTCAGATTCACTTTGTCGAGAAAATTACCCACTACGCACCTCGTGACCACCAACTCATCTACATGAGTGCGACGACCAAGTTCGACCAAGAAAAGATTGCGCCAAACACGCGCACCATTGATCTCTCTGATCAAAAGTTAGACAACATCCAACATTTCTACATGCAGGTAGACCAACGTCACCGAGTTGATATGCTACGAAAACTAGCTCATGTAGAGGATTTCCGCGGACTAGTTTTCTTTAATAGCCTATCAGATCTTGGAAGTGCGGAGGAAAAACTACAGTATCGCGATATCTTGGCTGTTTCCCTCGCTAGCGATGTCAATATTAAATTTCGAAAAGTCATCTTAGAAAAGTTTAAGGACAAGCAGCTAACCCTACTCCTTGCAACTGACCTTCTGGCTCGTGGGATTGATATCGATAGCCTAGAATGTGTCGTAAACTTTGATGTTCCTAGAGATATGGAAACTTACACTCACCGTGCTGGGCGTACAGGTCGCATGGGAAAAGAGGGCTATGTTATCACTCTCGTAACCCATCCTGAAGAACTGAAAAAACTCAAGAAATTCGCAAGTGTACGTGAAATTGTCCTAAAAAATCAAGAACTCTATATCAAATAAGGTTGGCTCTTGTCAACCTTTTTCTTATCCCCAAGTAATTTCTAATTGATAGCTGGCAAAGGGGTGCCCCTCTTTATTTTGCAGTTGATAGGCGAGCTCAATCTTTTGCCCATCCAGTTTGTAGCGATTCGTTTGAATGATAAACTCCTGCATGCCCATGGGAGTCGGAATATAGGCTAAACTATCACTATCCTTGAGAAAACGCATAATGGTCTTCGGATTGGAAAAACGGGTCATCACCAGTTCTTGACTATGAAACTTGAGAACCACTTTCTCCTTTTCCTCATTGTAGAAAAGCAGATAGCTATAATCCCCTTTTTCGCGCACTTCCACGTCATAGAGCTGGTCAATCACTTCCAACTGTTCATCAAACTGAATCGTATTTCGCATCCGAATCTTCACATCAAATCCTCTTTCTTGTCTCTTGTCCTACTATTTTACCAAAAAGAGCAGGATTTTGCTATAATGGTCATATGAACGAAAAAGTATTCCGTGACCCAGTTCACAACTATATCCATGTCAATAATCAGGTCATCTATGACTTGATCAATACAAAAGAATTTCAACGTCTGCGCCGTATCAAACAATTAGGGACTTCCAGCTATACCTTCCATGGGGGAGAACACAGTCGATTCTCTCACTGTCTAGGAGTCTATGAGATCGCACGACGTATCACAGAGATTTTTGAAGAAAAATATCCTGAAGAATGGGATCCTGCTGAGTCTCTCTTGACCATGACCGCTGCTCTCCTACATGACCTTGGGCATGGCGCCTACTCTCATACTTTTGAACATCTCTTTGATACAGATCATGAGGCCATTACTCAGGAAATCATCCAAAGTCCTGAGACAGAGATTCACCAAGTCCTGCTACAAGTAGCGCCTGATTTCCCCAAAAAGGTTGCCAGCGTCATTGACCATACCTATCCTAACAAGCAGGTCGTACAGCTCATTTCCAGTCAGATCGATGCGGACCGCATGGACTATCTCTTGCGCGACTCCTATTTTACAGGGGCGTCTTATGGGGAATTTGACCTGACTCGCATCCTCCGAGTCATTCGTCCTGTCGAAAATGGCATCGCCTTTCAGCGCAATGGCATGCACGCCATTGAAGACTACGTCCTCAGCCGTTACCAGATGTATATGCAGGTTTATTTCCACCCAGCAACACGTGCCATGGAAGTTCTTCTACAAAATCTCCTCAAACGCGCCAAGGAGCTCTATCCTGAAAACATGGATTTCTTTGCGCGCACTTCCCCCCATTTGTTACCTTTTTTTGAAAAAAATGTGACCTTGTCTGACTATCTAGCTCTGGATGATGGCGTGATGAATACCTACTTCCAACTCTGGATGACCAGTCCTGACAAGATACTAGCTGACTTGTCGCAACGTTTTGTCAACCGCAAGGTCTTTAAATCCATTACTTTTTCAGAAAAAGACCAAGACCAACTCGCAACCATGAGACAATTGGTTGAAGAAATCGGTTTTGATCCAGACTACTACACTGCCATTCATAAGAACTTTGACCTCCCTTATGATATCTATCGTCCCGAATCTGAAAATCCACGGACACAGATTGAAATTTTACAAAAAAATGGAGACCTGGCAGAACTCTCTAGCCTGTCCCCTATCGTCCAATCCCTTGCTGGCAGTCGCCACGGAGATAATCGTTTCTATTTCCCGAAAGAAATGTTGGACCAAAACAGTATCTTCGCAAGCATTACCCAGCAATTTTTACACTTGATTGAGAACGATCATTTTACCCCAAATAAGAACGAATAGAGGAAATATATGAGTATTAAACTAATCGCTGTCGATATCGATGGTACCCTAGTTAACAGTAAAAAGGAAATCACTCCTCAAGTCTTTTCTGCCATCCAAGATGCCAAACAAGCTGGCGTCAAAGTCGTGATTGCAACAGGTCGCCCTATCGCAGGTGTTGCCAAACTTCTGGACGACTTGCAGTTGAGAGACGATGGTGACTATGTGGTAACCTTCAACGGTGCCCTTGTCCAAGAGACTGCTACTGGCCATGAGATTATCAGCGAATCCTTGACCTATGAGGATTATCTAGATATGGAATTTCTCAGTCGCAAGCTCGGTGTCCACATGCACGCTATTACCAAGGACGGTATCTATACTGCCAATCGCAATATCGGAAAATACACGGTGCACGAATCAACCCTCGTCAGCATGCCCATCTTTTACCGCACACCTGAAGAAATGGCTGACAAGGAAATCGTCAAATGTATGTTCATCGATGAACCAGAGATTCTCGATGCTGCTATTGAAAAGATACCAGCAGAATTTTACGAACGCTACTCAATCAACAAATCTGCTCCTTTTTACCTCGAACTCCTTAAAAAGAATGTAGACAAGGGCTCAGCCATCACTCACCTAGCTGAAAAACTCGGATTGACAAAAGATGAAACCATGGCGATCGGGGACGAAGAAAATGACCGTGCCATGCTCGAAGTTGTTGGAAATCCCGTTGTTATGGAAAATGGAAATCCAGAACTCAAAAAAATCGCCAAATACATCACCAAAACAAATGACGAATCTGGCGTTGCCCATGCCATCCGTACGTGGGTGCTGTAAAGTATGATAAAATACGAAAACCGCTCAGCTGAGCGGTTTTTATCTATTTCATCTTAGAATTGGCAATAATTTCAAAAAATAAATCAGTTTTCTTTGATAACTCGATTGAGTGATCTGTCCATCCCACCAGATTATCATCAAATGATTCTATCGCAAATAAAAGTAGATTTCTTGCAAGTTCTTGAGTAATTAAATCTTTTGGTGTCACAATATTGTTATTTTTTCTATCACAATAAATTGCTTTTTCTCTTAAATCTTTTAATTCACCAGAATAAATAAATTTAAAAATCTTCTCCAAATTTTCATTAGAAATTGAATTTTTAATCCTTTCGCCAATACAAATAGTGTGACTCGCACCTACAATTTGTTTAGACTTATGATCTCTTAATTTATCTTTTCTCATATAGGAATCTGAACCTTTAATAAATATTCCCATTTGAATTTTTCCAACCTCTTCCAACACACTAATAGCTAAAAAAGATGAGGAGGTATATGAATCATTTATATATAAAACATATGAATCCGAAATCAACTGAACAACATGATCTAAACATTTATTCAATTGTTCAGTTGAAGAAATATAAAAATTGCTAGATCCGTTTAAGATAGATTCTATCTTATCAAAATAACAATCTTTATCAACCATTATTACTCCAAATTTTATAATCCATGATATTTTGTTAAAGTGCTTCTAGCAGTTGCTTATCGATTCTACATCGACACTTTATATAATTCTTGTAATTTAGGGGAGGATTTGGGGCGAAACACCTCAAACCCCTAGTAAAATCAATAATTTATATGCCCCCTGCAGGAATCGAACCTGCAACTACTCCTTAGGAGGGAGTTGTTATATCCATTGAACTAAGGGAGCTAGAGAAAAACTCTGCTGGGTGAGCAGAGTTTTTTAGTCGAATTAACGACGGATTTCTTTGATACGAGCTGCTTTACCTTGAAGAGCACGCAAGTAGTACAATTTCGCACGACGTACTTTACCGTAACGAACAACTTCGATCTTTTCAACACGTGGAGTGTGGATTGGGAAGATACGCTCAACACCTACACCGTTAGAGATTTTACGAACTGTGTAGTTTTCTGAGATGCCAGCACCTTTACGTGCAATAACAACACCTTCAAAAATCTGGATACGTTCACGGTTACCTTCGACAACTTTCGCGTGTACACGAACAGTGTCACCAGGACGGAATGATGGGATATCTGTACGAAGTTGACCTTCAGTCAAGCTTTGGATTAATGGATTCATTTTATTCTCCTATCTTTGTCAATCTTGAGGAACCTTCCTCAGCGGATAAACTGTATTTTTGTGTGTCCATTACACACAAGATACAGTTTATCAAATTTCCACCTAAAAGTAAAGAAATTTATAGCAGAATTCCTAAAAAAATCGCTAGAAAACCACCTATGTAAGTTAAGAGAAAATAGCTATAAAATACCTTCTTGTCACTTAATAGTCTTTGCAGCTCGTCATTAAGGGTCGAAAAGGTCGTTAACCCACCACAAAAACCTGTCGCTAGGATGGCATAGACTTCCTTGGACTCCACATGATTGTAGAGTAGGCCAATCAAAAAACAGCCTAGAAGATTGGCTATGAGAGTTCCCAATGGCAATTTAGAAGCTTGATTATAGCGAGAAAAGAAATAACGCACCAGGGCACCGAACCCGCAGGCGATTGCAAGATAAACGATTACCATTTCTTCCTCCCTAGAAAATAAGCCAAGAGCAGACCTCCACCAATGCTCAAAAATAAGTAGATGCCTAAACTAAGATAACGCCCGGTATCAAGCAGTTTCACAGCATCAAGCATTAGACTAGAAAAAGTTGTTAAACCTCCGCAAAAACCTGTCCCCAGCGCCAAAACCAAGCCTTTACTAGTTCCCTTATAGACCAGATAGCCTTTCACCAGATAGACCAGGCAGAAAATGCCCAGATAATTGACAAGGAGAGTTCCCCAAGGAAATTCAGGACTGGCTGGCAACAGACTAGATAGAAAATAGCGGCCAAGGCCTCCCAACATAGCAGCTAAAAATATCCCTAGCGGATAGAATTGTTCTTTTTTCATTTGATGTTTTGATCCTGATAATCACGCGAACGTTTGAGAATGTCTGAAAAAGTCGCAACAATGG
Organism: bacterium; assembly: GCA_905221365.1. Taxonomy (GTDB): domain Bacteria; phylum Bacillota; class Bacilli; order Lactobacillales; family Streptococcaceae; genus Streptococcus. The sequence continues at coordinate 86,061 of CAJNCX010000007.1, read as the reverse complement.
TCTCCTGATAGCGCTTATCTTCTACTCTATTTCTGACTTTTTCAAAAATAACTTCTTCTCTCTTAGAATCTAAGATTGGCTTACCAGATGCTTTCTTATAAGCGACAACCTCTTCAACTAGGTGCATCCGTTCTTCTAGGAGCTTAACGATTTGGTCGTCGATTTGATCAATTTCTTGCCGAATAATATCTAAGTTCATAGTGCCTCCTCCTTTATTTGAATCATTGTATCAAAAAGCCACCAAATAGGCTAGTAAAATCCCAACTAACGATAAGAAAAACGCACTGACTTCTTCCAGTCAGTGCAGTTTGATTCTTATCCTGCTTTTGCAGCCAATTCTTCTGCGAATTGTTCCAAGCGTTCGATGTCTTCTTCTTCGGCAGAAAGGTCCACTTTAACACACTCTGAACCTTTTTCTGCTCCTGTCGCTACAAAAACGCGATCAAAGTCATCGACAGCCTTACAGAATTCGTCATAGAAGGTATCTCCTGAACCGACCACTCCGTAGATTTTGCCATTCAAGTTGAGGTCTGCTAGGTCTTCGTAGAAGTCCATCATCTCATCTGGCAATTCTCCATCTCCATAGGTATATGTCGCAACGATTGCGATGTCCGCCTCCAAGAAGTCTGAAGCGTCAACAGTCGTACATTCATCCACATCGACATCCAAGCCCAAGTCACGTAATTTGTCTGCTACAATATCTGCAATTTCTTCGGTATTACCGGTCATACTGGCAAATACAATTTTTGCTAATGCCATATCGTCCTCCTCAATTTATCTTTCTCCATTATATCATATCTTTTTCATTTTAAAAATAAAAATTCTTGTGCTACAATGAAATGAGAAAGAATTGAGGTTATTTATGAAAATTTGCCAGCAAATTTTAGCGAAAATCAAAGAATACGATACCATTATCATTCACCGTCATATGAAACCAGATCCTGATGCCTTAGGGAGTCAGGTAGGTTTAAAAGCTCTTCTCACACACCATTTTCCAGAAAAGACCATCAAAGCTGTCGGTTATAACGAACCAACTCTAACCTGGATGGCGGAAATGGATACTGTCCAAGACAGTGACTACAAAGGAGCTCTTGCTATTATTTGTGATACAGCGAATCGTCCTCGTATCGATGATAAACGCTACGAACAAGCTGATTTCACCATCAAAATCGATCACCATCCAAATGATGATATCTATGGTGACCTATCTTGGGTGGATACAAGTTCAAGCAGTGCCAGTGAGATGATTGCCCTATTTGCTCAAGAAAATCAGCTAGCTTTGTCTAGTGAAGCGGCACGACTTCTCTATGCAGGAATTGTCGGGGACACGGGGCGCTTTCTCTACCCGTCAACTAGTGCCCGTACCTTTAAAATAGCTAGCCAGCTCCGAGAGGCTGATTTTGACTTTGCTGGATTGTCTCGTCAAATGGATACCATGAGCTTCAAGATTGCAAAACTTCAAGGCTTTGTCTATGATCACTTAGAAGTTGATGAAAACGGCGCTGCACGCGTTCTGCTTACTCAAGACATCTTGAAAAAATATAAGGTTACGGATGCTGAAACAGCTGCGATTGTCGGAGCACCTGGTCGAATTGATACTGTTAAGGCTTGGGCTATCTTTGTTGAGCAAGCTGACGGTCACTTCCGCGTGCGTATGCGCAGTAAAATCACCCCTATCAATGAAATTGCCAAAGAACACGACGGAGGAGGACATCCATTAGCTAGTGGCGCCAACTCCTATAGTCTAGAAGAAAACGAAATCATCTATCAAAAGTTAAAAAACTTGCTTAAAAACTGATAAAATACTTGCCAAACTTTTCAGAATCTGATAGACTAGTAAGGTAACAATCTATGGCTCGCAAAGAGACCATGGCAGAAAGGAAATATTGCAAAATGAAAAAAGATATCCATCCAGAATATCGCCCAGTTGTCTTCATGGACACAACTACTGGTTACAAATTCCTTAGCGGTTCAACAAAACGCTCTAACGAAACTGTTGAGTTCGAAGGCGAAACTTACCCATTGATCCGTGTGGAAATTTCATCAGACTCACACCCATTCTACACTGGACGTCAAAAGTTCACCCAAGCAGATGGACGTGTGGATCGTTTCAACAAAAAATACGGTCTCAAATAATGATAAAAAGAACAGTTTCAGCTGTTCTTTTTTTGTACTTCTTTTTATGAATCAATCACTACTACTTTCTATTTGTCAAGCTTCAAGCTGACACTATGATTGATTTCAAACGAGGTTAAAAAATATCGAAAAGAAGCTTGATATTGAGAATGGTCAAGATGATTGAAACTGCGTAACCTAGGATGGTGTTCCACTTGGCATTAGTGAATTCTCCCATCAGTGACTTCTTAGAGGTCAGATAGATTAAGGGAAAGATTGAAAACGGAAGAGCGATTGACAGAAAGACCTGTGAATAGACCAATAACTGATCCAAGGTTTTTTCTTGATATCCAAATAAAACGGCGACTATAATCACAGGTAGCAAGGCAAAAATACGTGTACCGATACGGATAAGCCACTGAGGCAATTTCAGATGCAAGAAACCTTCCATGACAATCTGTCCTGTTAAGGTACCTGTAATGGTCGAATTCTGGCCACTTGCTAAGAGGGCTAGGGCAAATAAAGTTGACAGAGTTGAGCTGGCTATCGCTCCTGCTATTGTCGAATCCTGTAAAGCATTGTACATTTGGGAGAATGCCGAAATTTCAGATGCATGCCCAAAAAAGAGAGAGGCACCTAAAATGAGAAGCAAGGAATTGACAATAAAGGCTAGGGACAGCTGAAGATTTGAATCCCAGGTCATAAAACGCACGGCTTTTCGAACATCCTTCTTATCTTTGTGATTGATTTTCCTTGTTTGGGATAGGGATGAATGAAGATAGAGATTATGGGGCATGACTGTCGCACCCACAATTCCTAGAGCCAAGGTCAATTGGCTTTCATGACCTGGCAATGCTGTTTCAAATAATGTAGGAGTCGGTAAATAACCACCAAAGATACCCTGAATACTTGGACTGGATAAGGCCACAAGATAGGTAAAGATGGTTAATATGGTTAAAATAAGAGTCGTAACAATGGCTTCAATTTTTTTGAAGCCAAATTTCATCAATAAAAGCAACAAAAATACATCTAAAACGGTTAGGAGGATAGCAATCATAATCGGTATTTTAAACAAAAGATTTAAGGCAATCGCTGAACCTAAAACCTCAGCTAAGTCTGTCGCCATTAAAGCCAATTCTAAAATCACCCATAAACTATAGCGAAGCCATTTGGGAGCATGATGAGCTGTTGCCTGTGCTAGGTCCATCCTAGTCACGATACCGAGCTTTCCAGCCATCTGTTGTAACTGCATAGCAATGATGGAGGAAATCAAAATAACAAATAAGAGACTATATTTGTAGGAAGCACCACCAACCACACTGGTAATCCAGTTTCCAGGATCCATATAACCAACTGCTACAAGGGCTCCAGGTCCTAAAAATGCTTTTAGATTTTGCCAAAAATGATTGTTATTCGGAGTTTCAATAGATTGGTTGATCTCAGAAAGAGAGACTTTTTTGTAAGAAGACATCGGAATTTTACACTTTCTAATCTGTCTTTACCTATTTTCTTAATGGAATTTTTGAAAATATAATGAAAATAGTATTCCATTTCCAATTCTTCCTTATTATATCACATTTTAGAATGATTCTTAAGGAAAGAATGATGGTTGAAATAGGCAATTTCTGTATTGCAAAAGCCAGCGTTTTCTAGCGCTGGCTTTTTAACTGTGAAAATTTTTTCTCAACTAGATTGCTTCTGTGACAAAACTACGACTTTCTAGCACCTTGAGCATGGCATCTGCTGTGTCTAAGGCTGTAAAGAGTGGCACACCGTGTTCAATGGCTGAACGGCGAATTTGCTCACCATCTTCGTCAGCAGTTCGTTTGGTTCCGACAGTATTGATGATTGCTTGAATTTTCCCTTTGCGAACAAAGCTTGGGATATCCTGTTCATCGTCACCAATCTTACCAACAGGTTGGGCATGCAGTCCATGACTGGCAAAGAAGGCTGCTGTCCCTTCTGTTGCGAGGATACCGTAGCCGATATTTTGGAAACGACGAGCCAAATCCAATGCTTCATCTTTGGCATCATCAGCGATGGTAAAGACCACATTTCCAAAGGTTGGCAAGTGCAGGTAAGAAGCTTCAAAAGCTTTATAGAGAGCTTTTTCGAGAGTTGTATCAGAACCCATAACTTCACCTGTTGACTTCATTTCAGGACCAAGCAAGCTATCTACTTTCGCTAGTTTCGTAAAGGAGAAGACTGGTGCCTTGATATGAACGCGAGTGCTTTCTGGATAAAGTCCATCTTGGTAGCCAAGTTCTTCAAGACTTTGACCAAGAATGAGCTTAGTCGCTACCTGAGCCATAGGAATATTGGTTACCTTAGAAAGGAATGGAACCGTACGGCTAGCACGCGGATTGACCTCAATAACGTAGACTTTTTCATCCTTGATGACAAACTGAATGTTCATCATTCCGAGACAGTTAAGACCGATTGCTAGACGTTTAGTGTAGTCTGCGATAGTTTCCTGAACCTTTTGCGACAAGGTTTGTGGTGGGTAAACGGCCATTGAGTCACCTGAGTGGACACCGGCACGTTCGATATGTTCCATGATACCAGGGATGAGAACATTTTCACCGTCTGAAATGGCATCGACTTCACACTCTTGCCCAACAATGTAAGAGTCAACAAGGACTGGATGGTCTGGACTAGCCTTAACAGCGGTACGCATGTAAGAACGGAGGTCTTCTTCGTTTTCTACAATTTCCATGGCGCGTCCACCCAAGACATAAGAAGGACGAACTAAGACTGGGAAGCCAATCTTGCGAGCAGCAAGCACTGCTTCTTCTTCATTAGTAGCCGTTTGTCCTGGCGGTTGCGGAATATCTAAATCTTTGAGGGCTTGTTCAAAGAGGTCACGGTCTTCAGCCCGGTCCAGGTCAGCGACTTGAGTTCCAAGGATAATCACACCTGCTTTTGCCAAAGGCTCTGCAAGGTTGATAGCTGTTTGACCACCAAATTGAACGATAACGCCTTTTGGTTGCTCCAAGTCGATGACATTCATGACATCTTCAAAAGTCAACGGTTCAAAGTAGAGCTTGTCAGACACAGAGAAGTCCGTTGAAACGGTCTCTGGGTTGGAGTTCATGATGATGGCTTCATAACCAGCAGCCTGAATCGCCTTAACAGAGTGAACGGTTGCATAGTCAAACTCAACCCCTTGTCCGATACGAATTGGACCTGAACCTAGGACTAGGACAGATTCCTTGTCAGACTTGATAGACTCGTTTTCCCATCCATAGGTTGAATAGAAGTATGGTGTTTCAGAGTCAAATTCTGCCGCACAGGTATCAACCATCTTGTAAACTGGGACAATCTTATTCTCCAAACGTAGTTGGCGAACTTGGTCGGCAGTCGTTTCCCAGAGTTCAGCAATCTTACGGTCTGAAAAGCCATTGAGTTTAGCGGTTTTCAAGACTTCTAAATCTTGTGGATGGGCACCCAATTCCTGCTCGATTTCAAAGATGTGCAAGAGTTTATCCAGATAGAAAATATCAATCTTGGTCAATTCAGCAATTTCCTCTGGTGTATAACCACGGCGAATGGCTTCTGATACGTAGAAGAGACGGTCATCTTGGGCTTTCACAACTTTTTCAATCAAGGCATCATCCGAAACAGATGCCAGTTCAGGCATTTCATTGTGGTGAACCCCAATTTCAAGAGAGCGACATGCCTTGAGAAGTGACTCCTCAATGTTACGACCAATAGCCATGACTTCTCCAGTCGCCTTCATTTGGGTCCCAAGACGACGCTCACCTTTTTCAAACTTGTCAAATGGGAAACGTGGAATCTTGGCAACGACGTAGTCAAGGGCTGGTTCAAACATAGCATAAGTTGAACCTGTAACTGGATTGATGACCTCATCCAAGGTCAAACCGACGGCTATCTTAGCAGCTAACTTAGCAATCGGATACCCTGTCGCCTTAGAAGCAAGCGCTGACGAACGCGATACACGAGGGTTTACTTCGATGACATAATACTTAAAACTGTGTGGATCAAGAGCCAGTTGAACATTACATCCACCTTCAATTTTGAGAGCACGAATGATGCTCAAGCTCGCGTCACGTAGCATTTGGTTTTCATAGTCTGACATGGTTTGCGCAGGGGCGAATACGATGGAATCCCCTGTATGAATCCCAACTGGGTCAAAGTTTTCCATGTTACAAACCACAAGGGCATTGTCAGCTGAGTCACGCATGACTTCGTATTCGATTTCCTTGAAACCTGCAATGGAACGCTCAATCAAACATTGGGTAACAGGTGACAGTTTCAACCCATTTTCAGCGATTTCACGCAATTCTTCCTCGTTGGCACACATACCACCACCAGTACCACCAAGTGTGAAAGCTGGACGAACGATAACTGGGTAGCCGATTGATGCCGCAAAGGAAACAGCTTCTTCCACTGTGTTGACAATTTCAGATTCAGGGATTGGTTGCTCAAGCTCTTCCATCAATTGTTTAAAGAGGTCACGGTCCTCAGCTTGGTCAATGGCAGACAATTTAGTACCCAGAAGTTCGACACCAAGCTCATCTAAGATACCATTTTTAGACAATTCCATGGCCATATTGAGCCCTGTTTGCCCACCAAGAGTTGGAAGCAAAGCATCCGGACGTTCCTTACGGAGAATACGTGTCACAAACTCAAGTGTAATCGGTTCAATATAAACCTTGTCAGCAATCTCCTTATCCGTCATGATGGTTGCAGGATTTGAGTTTACTAAGACAACTTCATAACCTTCCTCTTTCAAAGACAAGCAGGCCTGGGTCCCAGCGTAGTCAAACTCAGCAGCCTGACCAATAATAATCGGACCAGAACCAATCACCATAATTTTTTGAATATCAGTACGTTTAGGCATAGTTTATGATACAAAGCCCGTAAAGAACATAGTGAAAATAGGAAACTCGGTGCAGACGCCTTTAGCGTCAAGACGATGTTTATCTTTTTCACACAGTTCTTAAGGCGTGTTCACTTCCGCGAACAATGTATCTTCTCCTTTCTATTCGTCGCCTCACAGGGCGACATTAAATAAATTCTCCGATGATTTTTCAATAATAAATCGAGTGTAAAAATTTTCAGCATCTCATTGCTCAACTAAAAGAAAGGACTTGCCTTTTTATTCGACAAGCCTCTGACAGAGTTTCCTATATCAGCGATTAGCAGATTTAAACGACTCCATCATTTCGATAAATTCATCAAAGAGATAGCTTGCATCATGCGGTCCTGGAGCTGCATCTGGGTGGAATTGCACAGAGAAACCTGGTTGGTATCTGTGACGCACACCTTCAACTGACTTGTCATTGATTTCTTCATGGGTAATAATCAAATGCTCTGGCAAATCCTCACGGCTAACCGCATAACCATGGTTCTGGCTAGTAAAGTCTACTCGGCCTGTTGCAATTTCACGCACCGCGTGGTTAAATCCACGGTGACCAAACTTCATCTTGTAGGTCTTAGCACCATTTGCCATAGCAAAAAGTTGATGTCCCATACAGATACCAAAGATCGGAATTTTCCCTTGCACACCACGAATCATATCGAGCGCCTGGGGAACATCTTCTGGGTTACCTGGACCGTTTGACAACATGACCCCGTCAGGATGGAGATGGAGAATCTCTTCTGCTGTTGTTGTGTATGGAACAACGGTCACGTTACAGTTACGCTTAGATAGTTCGCGTAAGATGGAGTGTTTAAGTCCAAAGTCTACCAATACGACACTCAATCCAACTCCAGGAGCAGGATAAGCTGTCTTAGTAGAGACTTGCTTGATATTATCTGTCGGTAGAACTGTCGCTTGGAGCTGGTCTATGATATGGTCCATCGTATCACCAACATGCGTAAGGGTTGCACGCATAGTACCATGCTTACGGATAATTTTTGTCAGAGCACGGGTGTCAATTCCTGAGATACCAGGAATTTTCTTGGCTTTCAAGAATTCGTCCAAGGTCATTTGATTGCGCCAGTTGCTAGCTCTACGCGCTTCTTCAAAAACTACTACTCCCTTACAGGTAGGATTGATGGATTCGTAGTCGTCACGATTAATTCCATAATTTCCCACCAAAGGGTAGGTAAAGGTTAAGATTTGTCCATTATAAGACTGGTCTGTAATGGATTCTTGGTAACCAGTCATCCCTGTGTTAAAGACGATTTCCCCTGTTACATCAATATCTGCTCCGAAGGCCTTGCCTTCAAATACTGTACCATCTTCTAATACTAGAAGTCGTTTTTTCATCTACTCACCTCTCGTTGATGCTCTCAGACATCTTTTAACGCTTTGTGCCTTATTTTGCTTTTCTATAGGCCAGCACAGATTCTAAAATTGCCATTCTGACAAAGACACCGTTGGTCATTTGCTGAACAATACGTGATTTCGGTGCTTCTACCAAGTGATCAGCGATTTCCACATCACGATTGACTGGAGCTGGGTGCATAAGGATTGCTTTTTCTTTCAAGCGGTCATAGCGTTCTTGTGTCAAACCATGCTGGTTATGATAGTCTTCTTTTGAAAATCCTGTCACAATTTCATGACGTTCATGCTGCACACGAAGAAACATCATAACATCTACTTGATCAATCACCTCATCAATTGATACAAAGCGACCGTAATGTTCAAACTCCTCACTTCTCCATTCCTCAGGACCTGCAAAGTAAAGCTCCGCTCCCAAGCGTTTAAGGATTTGCATATTAGACTTAGCTACCCGTGAGTGGTTGAGGTCGCCAGCGATAGCCACCTTAAGACCTTCAAAATGTCCAAATTCTTCATAAATTGTCATCAAATCAAGCAAACTTTGGCTAGGGTGTTGCCCTGAACCGTCCCCACCATTGATAATCGAAGTTGTGATGGTCGGGCTAGCAATCAATTCTCTGTAGTAGTCCACCTCTGGGTGACGAATGACACAGGCATCCACTCCTAGTGCAGAAAGCGTCAAGATTGTGTCATAGAGTGTTTCACCCTTATTCACTGAACTGGTCTTCACATCGAAATCCAAAAGATCAAGTCCAAGTTTCAGTTCTGCTACCTCAAAGGATTTGTGGGTACGAGTTGAACTTTCAAAGAAAAGGTTGGAAACAATATGCTGTTCCTCATAAGAAGCACTCGCTCCGTTTTTAAATTCGATTCCTCGTTTAATCAATTTCATTACTTGTTCTACAGTAAGGTCTTCCATAGAAACGACATGTTGCAAAGCTTGTTGATTTTCTGACATTTTTTTACTCCTTTTAGTGTTTTAGGCTTGTTCTGTGATTAGTACTCTGTCTTGTCCATCTAGTTCTGTCATCTCTACGATAATTTCTTCAGAACGACTGGTTGGGATGTTTTTTCCAACATAGTCCGGACGGATTGGAAGCTCTCTATGACCACGATCAACCAAGACTGCCAAACTCACACGAGCAGGGCGACCATGACTGACGATGTTGTCAATAGCTGCGCGAATGGTACGACCTGTATAGAGCACATCGTCCACCAAGATGACTTCCCGATCTGTTACATCAACAGAGATCAAAGAAGTATCTTCACCACTTTTTACATCGTCACGGAAAGGTTTAGTATCTAGTTCTACCACTGGAACAGCGATATTTTCTAACTGTTCCAAGCGTTCTTGGATACGACGAGCGATAAAAACACCTCGCGTTTTAATACCAGCCAAAACGATTTTATTCAAATCTTTGTTTCGCTCTATAATCTCGTAGGTAATCCGAGTAATCGCTCGTTTGACGGTCAATTCGTCTACAACTTCTTTTGTCCTCATGACAAACCTCCAAAAAGAAAAGTCTCCTTAACAAGGAGACTTCAGAATGTATAGCCAAGCCAGCCCCACTGTAAAGAGTATAGACTTCTGCTATCTATTGATCCGACTCCTTGCCTGCCTCACGGGACAGGTTTAAAGGAATATTTTATTGTTATTACTATATCACAAAGAAAGGATCAATGCAAGAAAAAAACATAATTTTTTCATCTTATAACGAACTAAAATCATATAATTGCGGATAGTGATCGCATTCTGGGTTCTTTGGGTGACAGATAGCCCGTCCAAAGTAAATCATGGCCTGGTGGGCTGCTAACCACTCTTCTGGTGGCAAAACGTCCATGACACGTTTTTCTACTTCGAGGGGTGTGGCCGATTTTTTAACAATATCGTGGTGCTTACAGATACGCTCGACATGGGTGTCCACTGCAAAAGCAGGAATCCCAAACCCTACGCTCATGACGACATTTGCTGTTTTACGACCAACACCAGCTAGACTTTCTAATTCCTCTCGAGTCTGAGGCACTTGACCATCAAAATCGTCTAGTAACTGTTGGGCACATTTTTTAAGGAATTTAGCCTTATTTCGATACAGTCCCAGGCGAGAAATGTGCGAGGCAATTTCACTCTCAGTTGCTACGGACATAGCTTGTGGCGTTGGAAAGGCGGCAAAGAGACCTGGCGTGGCCTTATTTACCGCTGCATCTGTCGTCTGGGCTGACAGCATCACTGCAACCAAGAGTTCAAAATGATTGGTAAAATCAAGACTAGGTTTAGCATCTGGGAATAGGGCAATGATTTCCTCAATGACATGACGGGCACGTTTCTTGGATAAAACCATCTACTCGTCTCCGTCAAATAGTCCTTGCAAGCCAGCAAATGGACTGTTTTCTTCTTTCTTGACTGCTTGTTGGGCTTGGTATTCTTCTTCAGTCATGATTTGCCAGTCATTTCCAGACACAAAACCTTGACCAGCTTCTTCTTCTGCCGTTAAGACCTTGATTGGAATATTGAGCAAGATATTATCGGAAACGCTCTCGGAAAGGTCGATTTCCCCATTTTCGATAGGCAAGACCAAGTCATCATCAAGAACTTCCTGGTCTAGTTGATTGGTTGCTCCTTCCATAAAGACCTCTGTCACTGGATATGACTCAGCCAATTCAACTGGCTCCATGCTGCGGCTGGAAGCAAGAACAATGGTATAAGATAGCTGATAATCTAAGAAATACAGACGGTCTTCGTACTGGACCTTTCCCACTGCTAGGATATCTCTCACATCTAAAATTTCTTGATTCCGTTTACGCAAGTCTGCTGCCAGATCTAAAGCTTGTTCAAAATGCAGACCTTCAGGTTGCTTACGAATTTCTTGAATATTTAACTTCATATTTCCTCCATAAAGATGTACTCACTTGATTATACCATGAAAAGGCTATAAGTCAGCTTTCCAAACTTTGATATTAAAACCTCATTTTTAACATATTTACTATGACATATTTCCTGTTTAGTGCTATACTATAGGCAATAATACATCAGAGCAAGGAGGATACTCATATGGAAGACAAAGCACTAATCAACCAAGCTTACCAACTCCTTTCCGAGTTAAATAAAAGCTACCAAAGCTGCAAACAAGGAACAGCCGATGATTTCCGTCTACAAGAACTGCTAAACAGCACTCTCAAGGAACTTAAAAAAGCTGAAACGGTTAACAACAGTATCTTAATAGACCTTGAAAAATTTTACCAACGTACCAGTCTTCTGATTGGACTGGGTAGTCTAAAACTGAATGAGCAAACACGCACTGCTTGGCGCAACTATGACAAGTTCCATTACCAGCATGTCAAACACGTGCTGAATCTCTATGGACCTGTTTTCGGATTTTAGAGTTTATAATGTTGGATTTACTATTGACAAAATTTCCTAAAAGGTATAGGATAGAGGTACTAATACTCGGAGGTAAGGGAGACATGAACAACTAAGTCTATCAAATAAAGAACTTTATTTAGTAGATCTTGTTTTTGTCTCTTTTTGCATGCTCTTTTTGTACTGGATTTTCTGGTACTTTATCCTCATTGAAAATCAAAAAACTAGAAAGCTATGCTCCTCTTGGGTTGGGTTAGGCAGCTCCAAGCTAGTTTGACGAGCTTTTCAACGAGAATAATAGAGTTTTTGACAGTGACTTTGGGCTCTACTAGGTAAAGTAGAGCTTTTTGTTATGCACTATGGACATTCTAGAAAGGACAACAATATGATAAAAATTAATCATCTAACTATCACGCAAAACAAAGATTTACGAGACCTTGTATCTGACCTAACCATGACCATCCAAGACGGGGAAAAGGTTGCTATTATCGGAGAAGAAGGAAATGGTAAATCGACTTTACTACGAGCTTTAATGGGGGAAGCATTACCTGATTTTACTATCAAGGGCGACATCCAGTCTGACCTTCAATCACTGGCATACATTCCTCAAAAAATCCCTGAAATCCTGAAAAATAGGACTCTACATGACTACTTCTTTTTAGATTCTGCTGATTTAGACTACAGCATTCTTTATCGTTTGGCGGAGGAGTTGCATTTTGATAGTGATCGCTTCGCTAGTGACCAAAAGATTGGAAGTCTCTCTGGGGGCGAAGCATTGAAAATTCAGCTCATCCATGAGTTAGCCAAGCCCTTTGAAATTCTTTTTTTAGATGAACCTTCAAATGACCTGGACCTTGAGACTGTTGATTGGCTAAAAAGTCAGATTCGAAAGAGCAGGCAAACAGTTATTTTTATTTCGCACGATGAAGACTTTCTCTCTCAAACGGCAGATACTATTGTCCACTTGCGACTGGTCAAGCATCGGAAAGAAGCGGAAACGCTAGTCGAGCATTTAGACTATGATCGCTATAGTGAGCAGAAAAAGGCTAATTTTGCCAGACAAAGTCAGCAAGCTGCTAACGACCAGAGAGCCTATGACAAAACCATGGAAAAACATCGCCGAGTTAAGCAAAATGTAGAAACTGCTTTGCGTAACACTAAAAATGATGTTGCTGGGCGCCTATTGGCTAAAAAGATGAAAAATGTCCTTTCTCAAGAAAAACGCTACGAAAAGGCAGCTCAGTCGATGACACAAAGGCCACTTGAAGAGGAACAAATCCAACTCTTCTTCTCAGATATCCAACCATTAGCGGCTTCTAAAGTCTTGATCCAACTGGAAAAGGAAAAGTTGTCCATTGGTGAGCGCGTTTTGGTTCAAGGACTTCAACTAACTATCCGTGGCCAAGATAAAATCGGTATCATCGGGCCTAATGGTATTGGGAAATCGACTCTGCTAGCCAAGTTGCAACAACTGCTCAGCGCCAAAAGAGAAATTTCGCTTGGTTTTATGCCACAAGATTACCATAAAAAACTGCAATTGGATTTATCTCCAGTAGCCTATCTCAGCCACACTGGACAAAAAGAGGAACTACAGAAAATCCAATCTCACCTAGCCAGTCTCAATTTCAGCTATCCAGAGATGCACCACCAAATCCGTTCCTTATCTGGTGGTCAACAGGGTAAACTGCTTCTTTTGGAATTAGTCCTGCGCAAACCAAACTTTCTTCTTCTAGATGAGCCTACACGTAATTTTTCTCCCACTTCTCAACCCGAAATAAGAAAACTCTTTGCCTCTTATCCCGGCGGTCTGATCACTGTTTCGCATGACAGACGCTTCTTAAAAGAGGCCTGTACGAGTCTCTATCGTTTGACAGAAAATGGTTTGGAAGTCGTCGCTTTACAAGATTTATAAATGTTGAACATAGCAAAAATCCAGAGAAATCTCTCTGGATTCTTTTTACATTTGTTTCAAGCGTTCGATTCTCTCTGAGATAGGTGGATGGGTGTAAAAGAGTTTTTGAAGTCCACCACCTTTCTTGGGATCATTGATATAAAGAGCGCTGCTGGCATCGTCGACGTGGTGATGCATTGGCTCGCTATTGTCCAACTTGCGCAAGGCATTGATCATCCCTTGAGGATTGCGGGTCAGCTCCACACTGGATGCATCCGCCAGAAATTCCCTCTGACGGGAAATGGCTAGTTGTACCAAGGTTGCAGCGAGAGGCGCCAGAACAATGGCTAAGAGAGAGATGACAAGCATGATAATCTCTAAACCATTTCCATCACGATCGTCGTCACTCCGTCTGCGACCAGCGCCACCCCACCACATCATCCGTCCTGCCATACTAGACAGAAGGGTAATGGCACTGGCAAGGGCGACAGCAATGGTCGAAATGCGGATATCATAGTTTCGGATATGGCTGACCTCATGGCCCATAACCGCTTCTAGCTCCTCACGATTCATGATTGCTAGGAGACCCGACGTTGCCGCAACTGCCGCATTCTGCGGGTTGGAACCTGTTGCAAAGGCATTTAAAGATGAATCCTCAATGATGAAAACACGCGGCATGGGAATCTGAGCGACCATGGCCATATCTTCTACTACATGGTAGAGGTCTGGTGCTGTTTGCTCATCAACCTCACGCGCCCCATTCATAGACATGACAATCTCTGTCGATTGAAAGATCATGGTCAGAGCGTAGATAAGACCAATAATCAAGGCAATAATCATGCCACCAAGACCTGAACGCATAAAGAGATAGCCAACCGCATAACCAACCAAGGCCAAGAGTAGGAAGAAAACCAGCAACAAAATCCAGGTTCTTCGCTTATTGCTTGCAATTTGATCAAACAACATCTTAGTCACCTAAACCGCTAAAATCGACTTTCGGAACTGCCTTTTCCTCTTCAGGTGTTTGAAGGAAGTCTGCAGCTTTAAAGCCAAATAGTCCTGCGATGATGTTGCTTGGGAAACTTTCAAGTTTTACATTGTAGTTGCTGACAACACTGTTGTAGAGTTGACGAGAGTAAGAAATTTTATTTTCTGTATTGGTCAACTCTTCTTGCAATTTGATAAAGTTAGCACTAGCTTTCAAGTCTGGGTAATTCTCTGCTACTGCAAAGATACCAGAAATCTGGCGAGTAAGGGCATCACTGGCCTTCATAGCTTCTGCCGGTGAAGTTGCTGCAGCTACTTGTCTACGAAGTTCTGTCACTTTTTCCAAGGTAGAACCTTCATATTTCGCATAGCCTTTGACTGTTTCAATCAAGTTTGGGAGGAGATCATTACGACGCTTCAGCTGAACATCGATCTGGCTCCAAGCCTCCTTGGTTTGCATACGATTTTTAACCAAACCGTTATAGCTAACAATCACAAAAATAACAATCAGAGCCAAAACTCCAAGAATAATCCAAGTCATAATCTTATTCCTTTCTGCTTTTAGATTACTACCAGTATATCAAAATTTTAACGAATATGGTAAAATAAGATGATACTAGAGAAGGAAACTACTATGAAACCAGAAACATTTTACAGCCTACTAGCTGAGCAAAATCTTCCACTTTCGGACCAGCAAAAAGAGCAATTTAAACGTTATTTTGAGCTCTTGGTCGAGTGGAATGAAAAGATTAATTTGACCGCTATAACAGACAAGGAAGAAGTTTATCTCAAACATTTTTATGATTCGATTGCACCCATCCTGCAGGGTTTGATTTCAAATGAAACTATCAAACTTCTTGATATCGGAGCGGGGGCAGGATTTCCTAGTCTTCCTATGAAAATCCTCTATCCTCAGTTAGATGTGACCATCATTGATTCGCTCAATAAGCGCATCAACTTCCTTCAGCTTTTGGCTCAGGAGCTGGATTTGGACGGTGTACATTTTTACCATGGCCGTGCCGAAGATTTTGCCCAAGACAAGAACTTCCGTGCTCAATATGATTTTGTAACAGCTCGTGCGGTTGCCCGCATGCAGGTCTTGTCTGAATTGACCATTCCCTACCTTAAAGTTGGTGGCAAACTATTGGCACTCAAGGCCAGCAATGCGCCTGAGGAATTGTTAGAAGCCAAGAATGCCCTCAACCTCCTCTTTAGTAAGGTAGAGGACAACCTCAGCTATGCCCTACCAAATGGAGATTCGCGCTACATCACTGTGGTAGAAAAGAAAAAGGAGACGCCTAACAAGTACCCAAGAAAGGCTGGCATGCCCAACAAACGCCCGCTTTAATTTTTTTAGTAAAAAGAGTTTACAAAATCAACCTCGCTCTTACATTTCTAGGCTCGGTAAAAAATGATTTACAAAATCTGCCTCGCTCTTTTATTTCTAGACTCGGGAAAAATTCGTTTACAAAACGAATTTTTTCTGCTATACTATCCTAAGCAAAGGTTTTTAATGTCATCCTGTGAGGTGACGAAGACGCGGATATATATGAAGTTCTTTAAGAATGGAATAATCTATTTTAAAGAAGTCTTACTCTGAGAGCCTGTTGCTGTAAAATAATGGGCTCTTTTTTGATGCCCAAAAGTGAGGTTTATATGAAACAAGAATCAACTGTTGATTTGTTACTAGACGTTGACCAACGTCCTTCAGCTGGAAAAGGAATTCTCCTTAGTTTCCAACACGTTTTCGCCATGTTCGGTGCGACCATCTTGGTACCATTGATTTTGGGAATGCCTGTATCTGTTGCCCTTTTTGCTTCAGGTGTTGGAACACTCATCTACATGATTTCAACTGGGTTTAAAGTTCCAGTTTATCTAGGTTCTTCATTTGCCTTTATCACAGCTATGTCACTGGCTATGAAAGAAATGGGTGGGGATGTATCTGCTGCCCAAACAGGGGTGATCTTGACTGGTTTGGTCTACGTCCTTGTTGCTGCTGGTGTTCGTTTTGCAGGTACAAAATGGATTGATAAACTCTTGCCACCAATCATTATCGGTCCTATGATCATCGTTATCGGTCTCGGACTTGCAGGTTCAGCAGTTACTAACGCTGGACTTGTAGCGGACGGAAATTGGAAAAATGCTCTTGTAGCAGTTGTTACTTTCTTGATTGCTGCCTTTATCAATACTAAAGGAAAAGGCTTCCTACGAATCATTCCTTTCCTCTTTGCCATTATCGGTGGTTACCTCTTCGCACTAACTCTTGGCTTGGTTGATTTTACACCAGTTCTTAAAGCTAACTGGTTTGAAATTCCTGGTTTCTACTTGCCGTTTAGCACTGGTGGTGCCTTTAAAGAATACAATCTTTACTTTGGTCCAGAAACCATTGCCATCTTGCCAATCGCTATCGTAACAATTTCTGAACATATCGGAGACCATACTGTTTTGGGTCAAATCTGTGGCCGTCAATTCTTGAAAGAACCAGGTCTTCACCGTACACTTCTCGGTGACGGTATCGCAACATCTGTATCTGCCTTCCTCGGTGGACCAGCTAATACGACTTACGGTGAAAATACAGGGGTTATCGGGATGACTCGTATCGCTTCTGTCTCTGTTATCCGTAACGCAGCCTTTATCGCAATTGCACTTAGCTTCCTTGGTAAATTCACTGCCTTGATCTCAACAATCCCAAGTGCTGTACTTGGTGGGATGTCCATCCTTCTCTACGGAGTTATCGCCAGCAACGGTTTGAAAGTCTTGATCAAGGAGCGCGTTGATTTCAGTCAAATGCGTAACCTCATCATTGCTAGTGCTATGTTGGTTCTTGGGCTTGGTGGAGCCATCCTCAAAGTAGGACCAGTTACCCTTTCAGGTACTGCCTTATCAGCTATGACAGGTATCATCTTAAACTTGATCTTACCATACGAAAATAAAGACTAGTCATCTATACACACAAAATCCACTCAGTTGAGTGGATTTTTCTGATTTCTTACCTTCCCCAGGCAATCAAGAGATACATGAGGCTAGAACCAAACATGTCTGCCAGAGCATGCATGAGGAAAAATGGCAAAAGATTTTTAACCTTATACTTGTATAAAAAATAATAGAATAAACCATAAACTACACCAATAACCAGTGCCCACACCAATCCTTGATAAGTGTGAAAAGAAATCCGAATGAGGGTAGAATAAAACAAAACCCGCCACTTGTGCTTTTCTTTCACTGAGATCAACAACCCTAGAAAGAAAAACTCTTCATAGAAGCCATTTAGCAAGGCATAGGCAATTGCCATCGGACTAAGCACTAGGAATTTCCGTATAACTTCCATGGGATCTATGTGGGCAAAAAGGGCTGGATTAAAGTAATTGTATTCACCAGTTAGTGTCGTCACCAAGTCTCCAAACAATCCCACAATGGCAAATATAAATGGAACCCAAAAGAGAAGAGACCAGGTCCAACGAATAGGAAGCTGATTGAAATCATAATTCCGAATCAAAAGGTAAAGCAAGGCCAAGGTCAGAAATATCACTTGCAGAGTGAAGTTGCTCGAATAGGCCGCTCCTTCGCCGACAGTATCACTTGCCGTATTCATTGTAGTTGACAAACCTGTCGGAAACATACTTGCTAAAAAGAGCTCCGTTGAACGAATGATAAACAGGCCAAACATTAGAACTGTGATAATCAAAATGTCAAACCATCTCAAGTAGCGCAGGGGCTTAGTTGGGTGAATGCTTTGTAAAATTTTCATATCTCCTCCTTCTAGCAGTTAAAGATTGGTTTATTGTAAGAAAAGAAACTTAAAATTTTATAAAATTCCACTCCCATTCCTTATCCTTGATCAGTATTTCGATAGGATATTCAAAACAACCACTTTTTACGAGTAACTAGTTTCTCATTCAACCTTCTGTTTGTTTTCTAGCAGCAAATCTTTCAAAGAAATGATGGTTACCGCAAGTAAAATCATGGCCATACCGACAAAATCAATCACATAGAATTGCTCC
Organism: bacterium; assembly: GCA_905221365.1. Classification (GTDB taxonomy): domain Bacteria; phylum Bacillota; class Bacilli; order Lactobacillales; family Streptococcaceae; genus Streptococcus. Next base: position 67,456 of record CAJNCX010000007.1, on the reverse strand, counting down.
TTCATAATCAGAAAAGCAAAGAAAACAGCTGAGATGGGTTCTATAGAAGCCAATAAACTAGACTTAACAGGGCCTATCAGACTAGCTCCTTTTAGGAAAGCTGTATAGGCAAAGACCGTTCCGATGATGATAATCCCAGCAAATGCAAAGAGAAAATCTAAGCTAGTCGGTATACTTGCCTGTAAGACTCCTGTGAAAGGAATAGCCACTGCACCAGAAATAACCATCCCGACACCAATCACCAAAATACTGCCCCACTTCTTAATCAAAGCAATGGGAAGAATGATATAGAGGGCATAGGTCAAGGCAGAAAAGAGGCCCCAGAAAAGGCCTAGGGGTGTGACAGACAACTGGTCGACTCTCCCATGCGTCGCGATAAGAAACGTTCCTCCAATTGCTAAACCAATCGAAATAATCTCAGCCAGAGTAGGCGCCACCTTATCCTTCATACAGGTATAAACCAAGATCCCAACGGGACATACATACTGAAGAACTGTCGCCGTTCCAGCATTGGTTTCCTGAATGGCAGAAAGATAGGCAAACTGGTTTAAGAAAAGTCCAAGCAAGGCAAATAACAGCAGAGATAAAAGACTTTTTCTGTCTTTAAAAAAAGAAAGGAGTTTATCCCTTGCAGTCATATAGGATAAGGCTACCAGTGTCAAGCCTGCAATGATAAGTCGCAGATTGGTCAAGACTAGAGCAGAAATCCCGTGTGCCATCAGGTATTGGCCACTGGTTCCAGACAAGCCCCAAGAAATCCCTGCCACTACTGTAAATAGCGTTCCTTTTACGTTTTTTGACATGCTTTCTCCCTACTCTTCCCTACGAATCATATCCATGACTTGGTTTCGATCGATTATCCACTGGGCACGCTCATCCTTCTCATACGTTCGATTGGATAAAAAGATAGCGGCTTCCTGTTTCTCTCGGTTCCACATGATGAAGGTACCTGTATAGCCCGTATGGTCCAGCCAGGTTCCCTCCAGATTCCAGGCTAGGGACCGCTCCTTATCATCTAAGGGAGAGTAATTTCGGCTCAAGTTTTCAGCAAAATCATCTTTCAAGTAATGTTCCAGAAAGATTTGCAAATCCTTAACAGTTGAAAATAAACCAGCACTTCCAGCATGTTTTCCTAAAAGACGAGCTTTGGGATCGTGAATATTTCCGGCCTCCACCCCTCTCACTGTTGGTACAGCACGCTCAACGGGGCCAACCATGGTTTCCTTCATCTCCCATGGTTCCAAAACTTGCTTCTGTATGATCTGATCCAAATCTTGGTCAAAGATTTTTTCCAAAAGAAAGCCTAAGAGTAAAAAGTGAACATCCGAATAGAGGAAGGCTGCCTGACTTCGTCTGTTGAGGTGAAACATGGCTTCTTTTAATTCAGTAGCTGTCAAGAGATCCCGATTGGGAATAAAGGGATCTAAGTCTGTAGCATGGGTCAGAAGTTGCCGTATAGTAATATCTGGGTAATCACACTCAGCTAAAAAATCCGTTACCGGTCGCTCAATATCTAATTTGCCCTGCTGCCACAAGAAGGTAAAAACCGTCCCCACTCCCACGACCTTACTCACACTGGCTAGATCATAAACCAAACCACTTTCTGTCTTCAAGTCTCGTTCTGGATCACTCAATCCTAGATAAGACTCTTTCCATTCACCATCCTTATAATACGCAAAAGAGGCCCCGGGATAAATCCCTGCCTCGATTTGATTTTCTATTTTTCTTAGAATTTTTTCCAACTTCATGCTTCTTCAAACCACAATTCAATGTTATTGGTATCTTTACCAAGGAAGAATTTTTCAGACTTAGGGACAAAGTAGCCTGTCTTTTCAAATTTTTGACGAAGACTGGTTAAATCTAGATCCTTTACTAAAAATTTCAGCATAGACAAGTCCCAGGTAACATTGTTTTCAACAGTCAAATCTGGACCTTGCCCTTCCGTAAAGGTGATAACTGTCCCAACTTTTTCAGGATCGAGTATACTCTCCGTCCCCTCAGGAAAACGCAACTCCATAGAAATCTCAAATTGACTCAAGTATTTTATACCTGTATTTGAAGAAAATTCAGGAACAGTTTCCAGTGGAACCAAATCTTTAATATGATTTTCCGCATGAACAAGAATCACATCCTGTTCAGGAGAAACAATCTCAAAAGCATAACCACGGCTTCCTTTAAATAGGCGAGGAAGAGACTCCATCTGTGAAAGAAGATCCTCAATTTCAGAAGGATTCTTAACTTTTACCAAGAGTCTAGCTAACTTCTTAAGCCCTTCAACTCTCCGAGTTCGCATACTGGGGGCCTCTTCGAGAATCAACTTCTCAACACCTGATTGGTCACCAAGTGAAAGGAAAGCAGATTCTTCTAATAAGGGCTTCATCCCAAGAGTTTCAATGTAAAATTTTTCATTTAATTTTCGGTTATTGACCTTCAAAGTCGGAATAATTTGTATCATTTGATTTGCATTCATAGCTTCCTCCAACTCTTTTATTTTAAAGGATTTTAGGATTTTTTACAAGCTATTCCACTTAAATTCTAGAATTTTTTACAAAAATTTCCGATAAAAAAACTGGGATTTCCCAGTTTCATTTTATTATAGGTAAAGTAGTTTAAAGACTGCTACTGCTGCAATACCAGCTGCGATTGGTGCTACAACTGGAACCCATGCATACCACCATTTTGAATCACCCTTGTGTTGACCAAGAACTGATTTTGGAAGGAGTTCGTGAAGAAGACGTGGTCCGAAGTCACGAGCCGGGTTCAAACCAGGTCCAGTAGGTCCACCAAGTGAAGTTACCAAGGCCATAACTAGGAAACCAAGTGCCAAGTGAGCAACTGAAAGTCCAGCAGCTGTGTGTGGTGCTACTTGAGCTTTTACTGCCAATTCACTTAAGTCAACAGTTTGACCAGCTTGAGTAGCCATTTGTTTCATGTATTGAAGAACCTCAGCACCGAAGAAGTTTTTAGTCAAACCAAGCGCTGCAAAGAAAAGAACAAATGAACCTACAAACTCATTGAGGAAGCCGTTAACAGTAGCTGCGAAACGTGATTCTTTTGTACCGTGGTCGACGCTTGAAATTGTTGAGAAGGTACCCAAAATATTGTTAGGATTTTCTGTTTTCAAGTAATAAGGACGGTGAGTCGCTACAACCAAAGCTTGACCAAAAATTGCCCCCAAAACTTGCGCAAGGATGTAAAACGGTACTTGATCCCAAGAGAAAAGTCCGCTAACAGCAAGTCCAAGAGTGAAAGCTGGGTTGATGTGGTTACCAGAAACGTTACCGAACATCAAGGCTGGGATCATAACCCCCATACCATAACCAACTGCGATAACGAGCCAGCCACTTTGGTGACCTTTCGTACCTTTAAGTTCAACGTTAGCAACTGCACCATTACCAAGAATGATCAAAATAGCAGTTCCCAAAAATTCAGTGGCATATTTAATAGCCCATGTAAAATCCATTTGATAGATTCTCCTTAATTTTTTTTAGACAATCCTTATTCTATCAATTTTTAGGCCTTTTCGCAACCGATTTTCTAAAAGAATCTCTGGAAAACGCTTTATTTAACTTATCTTTAAGAAAAGGACAAAAGAAGTCAAACTCCTTTCATCCTTTTCGTTACTCCTGACGTTGACCAAAGTCCGCAATCATCTGCTCCATCTCTTGGCGACTCGGAGTAGTCAGCATGTAAAGGTAGTCCCCTTGTAGCTCTGCGAAGGCAGCTGGCATGATTTTTTTGACCTTGAATTGCTGGCTGTATTTGGCAAGAAGGTCCTCTTCTGAATAAACATAGTTGGCATTGGTACGACGTGATGTAGCTAAACAGTATTGAGGTTCAAACTCTGATACTGGGAACTCTTCTCCTGCGACAATAGCTGCATAACCACGATAGAGATCCAAGGAGTGAGCGAAGTTATAAACATCAATAGTAAAGCCACCTGCAGGACGGTTATTGTACTCAATGGCAATGTAGTCGTCCCCGTCACGGAAAAACTCGATATGGAAAAAGCGTTCTTTCATGCCAAATTCTTTGACAATGGCCTCACCATACTTGCGCAGTTTAGGATCCATATCCTTGAGTACATAGTAGGAATTGTCCATCTTATAAATCATGAGATCAAGTGGTGTATGGGCGTAATCGAAAGTCGTTGAAAAGACGATGTTGCCATCCCTGTCCACAAGCCCGTCAAAGGTACAGATTTCGCTAGAAGTGACAAATTTTTCAAAGAAATACACGGTTGAATGGTCCCATTCTTGCTTGAACCGATCCACATCTTCCTGACTTTCCAGCTTAAAGGTGGCTGCTGCTCCCACTCCATTATCAGGTTTGGCAATCATTGGTAGACCGATTTCTTTCACAGCTTTATCCACATCTGCTTCAGTCTGGATAACAGCTCCAGGCACAACAGGTACGCCTGCTTTCTGGAAAAGTTTCTTCATTTCAGACTTATATTTCGTCTTTTTGAGATCCTCTGGTTTGGCGCCAAAAACATTGAATTGCTCTCTGAGTGTTGCGTCCAGCTCAAGCCAGTATTCATTGTGGGACTCGATGCGGTCAATTGGTCCATGCTTGTAGAAAAGAAAGGCAACTGCACGTTTGACTTCGTCTATGTTCTCAAGATTGTCCACACGGAAATACTCGGTCAGACTATTACGCAAAGGTTCATCTAGTTGTTCGTAAGGTTCCTGACCAATTCCAAAGACTGTGATGCCTTTATTGGCTAGCTCGATTGTAAACTGTTGGAAGTTTTGCGGATAGTAGGGAGAAATAACAAGGTAATTCATAGGCAACTCCTTTTATAGATACAGGTGTCCAAGAAAATAGGGCATTTGTTTACGCCACCATTCCCAGTCGTGGGCGACATCGTGTCCCCATTCAGCAAACCAGGCTGGAATTTGTTTCTGGTCAAAGGCTTCTTTAAGCTTGTAGAAAGATGGTAGACCGTCTTGTTCCCAGGCACCAAGTCCCGTACAGACGACGATTTCTGCCTGACGGTAACGATCGATAAACCATCCGTCGTTTTGATTCCAGATATAATCTACTGGCGAATTTTGGTAAATAGCATCATCATTGTAGTAATCGCCGACAAAGAAACGCGCATCATAAACACCACTAAGAGCAATAACCTTGGTAAAGACATCTGGATGCTGGAGAAAGAAATTGAGTGCATGATAGGCTCCCATAGAACAACCTGTCGTCATCATTCCATCAAACCAACCTGTCTTGTGCTTGATAAAAGGAATCGCCTCCTCAATCACATAGCGTTCGTAGGCGCGGTGCATCTCCGCCTGGTCATGACCATTTTTCCAAGTGGCCAACCAGCTCTCACTGTCCACACTGGATAGCGTAAAGAACTGGACGCGCCCCTCCTCAATAAAGGAAGCACAGGCATCAATCATGCCAAAATCATAGTATTCATTGTGACTGCCACCAGATGAAGCAAAAACAACAACTGGAATCCCAGCATGTCCATAACGGTTGAGGTACATTTCACGATTAAGATTGCCACTCCAGTGGCTGAGGTTTTCAATATGCATTGGCTTTCTCCTTTCTTAACTTACCATTTCTCTGCAAAAAATCTGAGACAGTCTGGTAAATTTTCCGACCATGGAATCTCACTATGGATGGCACCAGACTGAACTTTCAAGACAAGATTATCCAAGCCTACTCCACCTGCAATCAAATCATGGTAATAGCGAAGCGATGAGTCGATATAGGCTTGCTTGATATTGCCAGCCATCAAGGTCTTGTCCGTATCGTCTGCTTCTTCTGTTCCTACATAAATGAAAATGCGCTGATCAGGCGACAATTTCTTACGCTCGATGTAGCGGTTAAAGGCTTCTTGGTGGAGCCAGTTAGCAGATGAAAATACACCTAGGCAACCAATTCGATCTTGGTATTCCAGTCCGATAAACTGAGTAATATTGCCTCCTAGTGACGAACCAATCATAGCAGTATGCTGGCGATCAGCTTTGGTACGATAGGTTTCATCGATAAAAGGCTTGACCACCTCCATGACAAACTCGCCATACTCCACACCCTTGCCGCCAAATTGCTGCCCTGGGATAGGAGATTCTTGAAACTTCCAAGCCGCGTACTCATGCATCCGCCCCAAACCATCATTGTCAATAGCTACAACAATCATGCGACTAATGTCAGGATTTCGTTTAATAGCCGGAATAATCTTCCAAGAGTGTCCGATATAAGACTCCTTGCTGTAAAAGACATTTTGCCCATCATGAAAGTAAACAACAGGGTAAAAACGGTCTGTATCTTTCTCATAATCCTTTGGCAGGAGAACACGCACACGACGCTCCTTTCCTGTATAAGGTACCTTGAGTTTGTGTTCTTTCATTTTCAAGTAAAAGTAGGAATGATTCATTGTCAGAAAACTCTCTATATTCAAAATTTTATCTCATTATACCATAAAAATAGAAAAAAAGTCAGTAATTGTCCATTTTAAGGATAAATAACTAACTTTTCTCATTTAATATTCTAAATTCTTCTGGTTTTTCTGATTAGAGGAGATTGTCAATCAAGTTATCAACTTCATCTTTTTCAACCTGAGGCGTGATCTTAGTGATCATAATTCCAGCCACTGCTCGCTCAACCAAACCTTCAACATCCATCCATTTTTCATACTTCTCAGCATTCTCTATCTTAGGATTGGTCTTAGGACGATCAGGCGCAAAAATAGTACAGCAATCTTCAAAAGGCTGGATAGAAATGTCAAAGGTATCGATTTCCTGAGCGATGTCAATGATTTCCAACTTGTCCATCGTAACCACAGGGCGAATGATGGGAGTATTGGTCACAGCGTTGATAGCCTGCATACTTTCCAAGGTCTGGCTCGCTACTTGACCTAGACTTTCCCCATTGATGATGACCAGACCCTTTCTCACCTCACGGATACGGTCAGTAATGCGCATCATAAAGCGACGTGTCAAGGTCATGAGGTAGGCTTCTGGCGCCTTGGCCTTGATTTCCTCTTGAATCTCAGTGAAAGGCACTTCGATAAACTGGATATTGCCACCAAACTTGGTCAATTTACGGGTCAAATCTTGGGCCTTCTTGAGAGCTCCAGGGCTAGTGTATGGTGGGCTGGCAAAGTGAACGGCTTCAATATCCACCCCACGTTTAAGGGCTAGATAACCTGCCACAGGTGAATCAATCCCTCCTGACAACATAAGCATACCCTTACCGGAAGTTCCCACTGGCAAACCACCTGCTCCACGAATGGTTTCATAGGAAAGATAAGCAGCTTCCTCACGAATCTCCACCTGAAGAGTGATATCAGGATTTTTCATTTGAGCTTGAATAGTTGGGATTACGTCGAAAACAGCTCCACCAAGCGTTTGGTTGAGTTCACGACTGTCGAGTTCAAAGTTGTGATCGCTACGCTTACTAGAGATTTTAAAGGTCATGCCTTCCTTGTAGATGTCCTGCATAATCTCTTGGACAGCAGACTTCAGAACTTCTACAGACTTTTCAACCTTATATACCGGAGAAAAATTCTGAATCCCGAAGACTTGTTTGAGAGATTCTGCCACTGCTGTGTAGTCAGCTCCATTCAGGTAAACGTGGGCACGGTCGCGATCAGCGGTTACCTTAACTTGGGGATAGATGGACAAAACATCTGAAATATTATTACGAAGTTTATTGATGAAACGCATACGATTTTTACCCTTGGTTGACAACTCTCCGTAGCGAATCATAATTTCTGAATACTGCATGAATACTCCTATCTTACTTTTCTAGTTTGATTGTAGATTAATTTTAGCTTGGTCAAAAATTGCTCGACCTGACTCATGTCATTTTCCAGGTCTAGGCTTAGGCGAACAGCTGACTGGGCCTTATCTTTGTCCACTCCCATAGCAAGCAAGGTCCCCGCAGGTTTTCCAGCCTTGGATGAACAAGCAGAGGTTGTGGAGATGAAAATATCATAGTCTTCAAAGGCGTGAACGATGACTTCTCCACGAACACCCTTAATTCCAAAAGTCAGAATATGAGGGGCGAAGTCTTCCTCATCTGAAAAGATAAGAATATCTGGATAATCCAAAAGTGCTTGGCGAATGACTGATCTCATCTGCCCTGTCTTACTAGCAAAGATATCTAATTTTTCCATAGATAAACGGAGAGCCTTGGCTGTTGCGGCAATTCCTGCCACATTTTCAGTTGTTGAGCGATAATCATGCTCTTGACCACCACCTGTCAAAAGAGGCGTAATTTTCTTACCAGACTTGATATAGACAAAGCCAACGCCTCGAACACCATGAAACTTATGACTTGAGAAGGTCGCAAAATCCACTCGATCCGTCAAGTATTTTTCAGTCGGAATCTTAGCAAGTGCCTGAACCGCATCAACATGGAAGGAAATGGTCGGCTTATCTGCTAACAGTTTCGAAATAGCCTCAATAGGCTGGATAGAGCCAATTTCGTTGTTAACTGCCATGATGGAGACGAGAGTCGTATCAGGACGTATCAAATCTGCTAATGCTTCAACATCCACAAATCCTTTCTCATCCACTGGAGCAATATCCACCTCAAAACCTTGATTTTTTAGCCAGAGGGCTGATTCCTTGACTGCTGGATGTTCAATAGCTGACACAATGATGTGCTTGCCAAACTGTGCTTTTTCAAAGGCCACACCCTTGATGACCCAGTTATCTCCTTCTGTTCCACCAGAGGTAAAGAAGATTTCATCACTCTTCTTCCCAATCAAATCTGCAATTTGCTGCCGGGAAGCATCTAAAATTCGTGTTGCCTGATCTCCCAAACGATGGAGACTAGACGGATTTCCTACAATTTTTGAAGCGACCTGCATATAGGTCTCTAGAGCTTCAGGATAAGGCTTGGTCGTTGCCGAATTATCAAAGTAGATCATGTTTTCTCACGCTTTCTAAAATCACTCCTTCTATTTTATCATGAAACGAAGCTTACGACAAGAAAGGGAAGTTTCTCTTTTTTTAAGATTTTTTTAAAGAAATGAGGTATAATAAATCATAATCAAAGGAGAGTATCATGTCTAACTATCGTAGAACTTCAAAACCAAAAACAGAACACATCAAAAAGGGATTCACTGTCTTTCAAAAAACGATTGCTACCATCGGTAGTATCCTTGGTCTGATCACCGCTAGTATCACCATTATGAACGCTATGGATAATAATAAAAACAATAAAAAAGAGCCTACAACAACCCAAACAACTGTTGTCAAGGAAATTCAAAAAGAATCGCCTCAGGAAAATACTACTCCTAACAAGGACAACACTTCTACTAAAGAAAATACCCCGCAAGAAGAAACTTCTCAATCCAATAAAAAAGAAGAGCAAAAAGAAGAGAAGAAAACAACAACTCAGGACTCTTCTACAGCTCCTACAAACAAAGAAACAAGCGATAGCGGTACACAGTCAAATACTACGAGTTCTGAAACTAAAACGAATCAGTAAGCACAAAAATAACTTCTTTCCAAATTTGGAAAGAAGCTATTTTTTATTGTTGCAATACTTTTCGCGGTTTGGTTCCTTCAGCTGGACCGATAACACCTGCCAGTTCGAGCTCTTCCATCAGGCGGGTCGCACGGTTAAATCCAACTGACAAACGACGCTGAATCATAGAAGCACTGGCTTTCTGTGTCTCGATAACCAGAGCCTTGGCTTCCTCAAAGAGCGGATCGCCACCAGCTTCACCATCAGAGAAATCTCCTTCATTTTCAGAAACCTCACCTGGGTCAAAACTCTCATCGTAGTCTGCATCCGCCTGAGCCTTGATGAAGTTTACGATGCGCTCGACATCGTCATCTGAGATAAAGGATCCTTGCAGACGGACTGGGTGATTTTCATCGATTGGTTTAAAGAGCATGTCTCCTCGACCAAGCAGTTTTTCTGCTCCATTCTCATCCAAGATGGTTCGTGAATCTGTACCTGATGAAACTGCAAAAGCCACACGAGAGGGGACATTGGCTTTGATGAGACCAGAGATGACATCAACCGATGGACGTTGCGTTGCGAGAATCATGTGGATACCAGCAGCACGCGCCTTCTGTCCAAGACGAATGATGGCATCTTCCACTTCCTTGCTAGCCACCATCATGAGGTCTGCCAACTCATCCACAATGACAACAATCAAAGGAAGCGGTACTTGTTTGTACTCAGACTGGGCATTGAATTCTTCCACCTTGGCATTGTAACCAGCGATATTTCGCACTCCAACCTTAGCAAAGAGTTCATAACGGTTTTCCATCTCATCCACAACCTTTTGCAGGGCCTTGCTGGCCTTGCGTGGATTGGTCACAACTGGAATCAAGAGATGAGGAATGTCGTTGTAAACGGATAACTCAACCATTTTAGGATCCACCATCATAAACTTGACTTGGTCGGGTCTCGCCTTCATGAGAATGCTGGCGATAATACCGTTAACTGCGACTGACTTACCTGAACCCGTCGAACCTGCAACGAGCAGGTGGGGCATCTTAGAAAGGTCAAAGGTGCGAGCTGTTCCATTAACCGCCTTCCCTAGAGGAATTTCGAGGAGATTTTCTGGTTTAGTTTGAGACTGTTCCCAGAGTTCTCGGAAGGAAACGGTCGCAATTTCAGAGTTGGGTACCTCAATTCCGACTAAGGATTTACCAGGGATTGGAGCCTCAATCCGAACATCCTTGGCTGCTAGAGCTAGCGCTAAGTCGTCTGCCAGATTGGAAATGCGGTTAACCCGTACACCAACTGCTGGCTTGACTTCATACTTGGTTACCGATGGTCCTATTTCAGCCCGTTCAACCGTCACTTTGATACCAAAGCTAGCAAAGGTTTCTTCTAGGATTTTGATATTTTCTCGAACAATCTTCTTTTCCTTGGACTGATCTTTGGGTTTATCTGGCGCAAAGAGTTGCAAGCTTGGCAGCTTGTATTCGAGGGCTTCTTTGGCAGAAAAATCAACCTGCACCTCTTCATCTTCAAAGTCTTCTTCCTCTTCTGGAACTTCAAAGTCTGCTTGAGGGAGGATAATCTCGGGTTCGATCCATTCTTCCTCAGGAATTGGTGGGAAGTCGTATTCTGGTACCTCAGATAAGATTTCTCCCGTTTCAGGGTCTACAGGAGGAAGCGGCAGCGCATCCTGTTCTTCTTGTTCTCTCTGAATTCTGGCTGCTTCTTCAGCTTCTTGACGAGCCTTCTCTTCTTCTCTCTTGATGAAGCGTTCCTGTTTTCTCTGTTCCTGTTTTTCCATGAAAGATCTGAACTGAGCTCCAATAAAGGCAGCAACATCGTAAATAGACCAAGGACTAACTAAGAGTGCCCCAACTAGAATCAAAAGAACTCCAATAAAGTACGATCCGATATTTGAGAAAAGAAAGGCTATGGGAATATAAAGTCCGACACCAAGTAGGCCTCCACCAGCGAAGCTAGTCACCCGCATACCAGTCAGGTCCGTCATAACTTGAGACAGGGTCCCTTTTAGAACTGACTGCTCCAAGCCATATTTCCATACCAAGTAGGCCTCAAAAATCAAGAGCAAGCCAGCAAAGATACAAAGAAATCCTGACAGAAGCCCCTCTTTCTTGCGTATCCATTTAAAAAGAAAAAGATAGATGAGGAGGGCACCTATAGCCACGTAGGCCAAACTTCCGACCACCAGTCGAATGAGATTATAAAGAGTAATACCCGCCGCACCAAGTTTGAGGGCTGCAATAATCAACAATAAGGCAATTCCTAAGGAAATCAGCATCCTCTGGATAGCCTGTTTTCTTTCGAGTTCTGCTTTAGACGGTCTCCGTCTTGTTTTTGTAGTATTCTTGTTTGCCATTCTTCTATTATAACATATTTCACAGCCATTTCGAACAGAGAAAAAGATTGGATAAGTGTCCAGTCCTTTGTCCAATCTTTTGTTATCATGATTATATTTAAAGTAATTATTATATTTAAATAAGCAAAATCTCTAAGTTTTGATTTTTAAGATTTCACTTCGAAATTTGTATTTTTTATTTCTTGTTCTCTATCTATTTCCCTATCCGCAACTTTCCAGACACACTCAAAATGAGCCTCCATCATCGAAATAAAGTCAATCTGTCCATTTTCATTCGCAAAAAGATCATCCTCTGCTGTATATTTTCGTTCACCAACCAATGCAAAATTTGTTACCCAATTATATGGAGGTAGAGTAACTCTCAACCAAGCCTTAGTAATTTTCCCATCTTCACCATTTTTATAGACTAACATAAAAGGTAATCGATATTCTGATGAATAAAATCCAATCTCCATTTTATTTTCTTGAATATAAGATTCATATTTTTTCACTACACTTCTAATTTCATCACTAATCTTTGTTCCTGGTTTACGCAACTGATTTTCAATTTCAAGTTGTTCAAGATCTGATAAAAACGAGGTTTCTACCTGCGAACATAACAATCTAATCCTCATCCCACGATCCATTGCCGATTTTAAAATATATTCATTATTACTAAAAAATCCAATTCCTGATATAAAAAATAAATCTAACTTGTCAGCATTCTCGCATAAATCCATGATTTCTCTTGTAGTATGAGTTTTCATTGCTACTACACCTTTAAAACCATACGATTTCATTTCTTTTGCAATGCGTAAGTCTCTCGTAATTTTTTTCGTTATTAAGTATCCAAAGCTACCAATTATTCCTGAAGCTAATAAAGCTGATAAAATTGATTCTACTATCTTCTTCCAGTCCAAATCCATAATAAATTCAATTATATTCATTTAAAATACTCCCATTATATTTTTATAAGTTGTATTTTAGAATATCATTCAACAATTTGTTTGTCAAATTCTTTAAAAAAGATTGCACCAAAGGGTACAATCTTTCTATTTTGATACTTTTTATGCTTGTGGTTTGCGTAGGTAACCATAAACCACACCACTTACAATCGCACCAACCAAGACAAAGGCAAGGTAAAGAAGGGCATTTGAAGTAAGAGCGATAACGAAGATTCCTCCGTGTGGCGCCATGAGTTTGATTCCTGCAAGACCAACGAGTCCGCCTGCTACTGCCGAACCAAGGATAAAGCTTGGGATCGCACGAGCTGGGTCAGCGGCACCAAATGGGATTGCTCCCTCGGTGATGAATGACAAGCCCATGATGATGTTTGTCAAACCAGAGTTGCGTTCTTCTCTGGTAAATTTATCTTTAAAGAGAAGGGTTGCGACAAAGATTGCAAGTGGTGGAACCATTCCTCCAGCCATAACTGCTGCCATAGCTACAGAACCGCCAGAAGAAACAGTTGCTGCAAGCGTACCTGTACCAAAGACATAAGCAGCTTTGTTGACTGGTCCACCCATGTCGACAGCCATCATGCCTCCAAGAACGATACCAAGAAGGACAGCTGAACCTCCTCCAAGACCGCCTAGGAAGTCATTCATAGCAGTGTTGATTGCTGCCATCGGGATATTAACAGCTAGCATGACAAATCCTGTCAAGATTGTTCCAAGAAGTGGCAAGAGAAGAATTGATTTAGCACCTTCAAGTGAACGAGGAACTTTTACGTATTTCTTGATAGCAAGAACCAAGGCACCTGCGATAAATCCACCAACAAGGGCACCTAGGAAACCAGATGAGACACCTGCAAGAGTTGAAGTTGCTTCACCACCTGCAGCATAAGGGATTTTACCAAAGGCAAAACCTTCTTTGGCAATAGCACCAGCCACGAAACCTGCTACCAAACCTGGTTTTTCAGCGATAGAGTATGCTACGTATCCTGCAAAAACCGGAAGCATCAAGCCAAAGGCCGCTCCACCAATTTTCATGAACATAGAAGCTAGCTCATGGTAGGAACCGAGATTGCCAAGACTATCTTGTGGCACACCCATAGCACCATCAATCAAGAAAGCAAGGGCAATCATGATACCACCACCGATAACGAATGGCAACATTTGAGATACACCACTCATCAAGTGTTTGTAGAAGGCACTACCAAGGCTTTGTTTTTCGTTACTTGCTGCTGCGGTTTTTGCTCCATTAGCAGCATGGTAAACTTCAGCATCTCCTGAAAGAGCCAAGTTGATCAATTCTTCTGTCTTACGGATACCGTCAGCAACCGGACGATTAACCAATGGTTTGCCGTCGAAACGATCCATCTCAACAGCCTTGTCTGCTGCAATGATAACTGCTTTAGCCTTACGGATGTCCTCTGATGTTAGTTGGTTCCCAACACCGCTGGCACCGTTGGTTTCTACCTTGATCCCAACACCCATTTCGGCGGCTACTTTTTGAAGGGCTTCTTGGGCCATGTAAGTGTGGGCAATACCTGTCGTACAAGCTGTAACAGCTACGATAAAGTCGCCAGAGTCATTGGCAGGTGCTTGAACAGGTTCCTCAGCTTTTTCTGAAGCTTGGTCAAAGAGTTCAATGACTTGGTCAGCAGATGTTACTTGACGAAGTTTGTCAGCAAATCCGTCTTTCATCAAGTATTGAGACAATTCTGCCAAGGCTGCCAAGTGAGTATCATTGGCACCTTCTGGAGCAGCAATCATGAAGAAGAGGTCTGTTGGTTGCCCATCCAAACTCTCGTAGTCAACACCCTTGTTTGACTTAGCAAAGAGAACTGTTGCTTCTTTGACAGCAGAGTTTTTGCTGTGAGGCATAGCAATTCCGTCACCCAAACCAGTGGAAGTGAGAGCTTCACGTGCCAAAATGCCTTCTTTAAAGGTTTCAAAATCCGTCACATAACCGTGATCTACCAAGCTATGAATCATCTCTTCGATAGCTGCTGTTTTTTCAGTCGCCTGCAAATCCAGCAACATGACATCTTTTCTCAATAGGTCTTGAATTTTCATCGTTTTTCTACCTCAACTTTTTCATATGTTTCTTTAATAAATTCCGCTGTTGCCAAGTCATCAGAGAAAGTGGTTGCTGTTCCACAAGCCACTCCCCATTTGAAGGCTTCTACCGCATCCTTGGATTTGACAAATTCACCTGTAAATCCAGCAACCATAGAGTCACCAGCTCCCACTGAATTTTTCACTGTTCCCTTGATTGGTTTAGCGAAGTAAGCTCCCTCAGATGTGACAAGAAGTGCACCGTCTCCAGCCATAGAGATGATAACGTTTTGAGCACCTTTAGCCAACAATTCTCGAGCATAGTTCTCGATTTCATCTAAACTTTCGAGTTTCACTCCAAAGATAGCTCCAAGCTCGTGATTGTTTGGTTTAACCAATAGTGGCTGGTAGTCTAAACTATCAATCAAGGTCTGTCCTTCAAAGTCACAAACGACTTGCGCACCAGTCTGGCGTGTTAAGGCAATCAGTTCCTTATAGACGACATTACCTAGGTTCTTAGCACTCGAACCCGCAAACACAACCGTGTCTTCTGCTGTCAGACTTGCTAAAATCGATTTTAACTCTTCTAGCTGAGCTGGTTCCACATTTGGACCCGTTCCATTGATTTCTGTTTCTTGGTCCGCTTTAATCTTAACATTGATACGAGTATCTTCTGCCACTTGGACAAAACGCGTTTCAATTTCTTCCTCTGCCAGAGTATCTGTGATAAATTTACCAGTAAAACCTCCGATAAATCCAGTCGCTGTATTTGGAATATCCAAACGTTTTAAGACACGGCTAACATTTATTCCTTTCCCACCAGCAAACTTATCATCACTGTCCATACGATTGACACTGCCGACTTGAACTTGGTCCAAGCGAACAATATAGTCAATGGATGGATTGAGTGTGACTGTATAAATCATACTTCTATTACCTCCGTTTTCTTCTTAATGGCCTGCAAGAGCTCATCCCCTTGACTTGTGATGACAATAGCGCGTTTAAGTGGTGCTACCTTGGCAAAGCAAGTTTGACCAATCTTTGACGAATCCACCAAGACATAAGTCTGTTTGGCATTCTCCAAAATAGCACGTTTCACAGCTCCTTCCTCCATATCTGGAGTCGTATAATAGCCATCGTCCACACCATTCATCCCGATAAAGGCACGATCAAAGTGCAATTGATTGATTTGGTTAAGAGCAACACCACCGATACATGCATCTGTTGCCATCTTGACACTCCCTCCAACCATGACAGTTGGAATCTGTTTTTCAACCAACTGAACCGCATGATGGATGGAGTTGGTCACAACTGTGATATTCTTATTGGTCAATTCCTTGATTAAAAAAGCAGTTGTCGTTCCAGCATCAATAAAGATAACATCTTGTTCCTTGATAAGAGAGGCTGCTTTCTGAGCCAGTAGCTTCTTCTCTTGAAGGTTTTTGACAGATTTTTCTTGGATGGTTTCTTCTTCCTGCAAGGAGTGAGGCAATTCTGCTCCACCATGCACACGGCGTAGCTTGTTTTCAGCCTCCAACTCGTCCAAATCTCTTCGTACTGTCGATTCTGATGTTTCTAATAGACTAACCAATTTTTCTAGGGAAACTACATGATGTTGATTTAACTCCTCTAAAATCAGTTGCTTCCGCTCAGTTTTTAACACCAAACCACCTCCTGTTATCGTTTACACTATTCATTCTAGCACATTCTCTACCAAAGTCAAGCATTTTTTATCATTTTCTTTCAAAAACTATCATTTTTGCCAATTCTGAAATTTTTATTGCAAGATGAAGCGCTTTATGGTAGACTATTTTAGTAAGTATTGGAAGATTACTCAAGAGGCTTAAGAGGCCGTGTTGGAAACGCGGTAGGCGTGTAACAGCGTGCGTGGGTTCGAATCCCATGTCTTCCGTAGAAAAGAAAAAATATTTTGGGGATACGACAAAAACGTTGTATCCTTTTTGTATCCCTTTTTAAAAAAAGAGGGTCTGTTTTAGGGTCTGTATTTGACTCCTTTTGTGACTCCTTTTTCCGCAGGAATACCAAAGATAAAAATAAAAAACGTTGATTTAACAACGTTTTTCCAAGGTTGGTGAAAGAATAATGGAGCCGGTGGGAGTCGAACCCACGTCCAAACACCTGCCAACATATTTGTCTACAACCATAGGTTATGTATTGTTTTAACAGCTCCTCGACACATAACTCAAGCCTAGGAACTGCGAGTCTATTAATCTCTTATCAAACCACTAGACAAGGCTTAATCGTATCTCGCTAATCATAAGACCTGTCATTGAACACGAGCAATCCAAATCAGGTCACGCCTGCTGGTTTTTAGGCAGCTAGAGCGTAAGAAGTGTTATTTTTTGCAGTTATATTTAACTGAGCGTTTACGTCGCCACACGGGTTGCAAAATATGCCTCATAATGCCTGTCGAATCCGTAACGACCCCAAGATTATAGAACTATTATAACCTATCTTCATAAAAATTGCAAAATCAAGCCGATTCTTTAGAAAAGATACGTTTTCAAAGCATCTGATAAGGCTTGATAACCTGCCACACTTAGATGGAGGCCATCCGTTGTATAGGCTGATTGAAGTTGTCCTTCTGAATCTGTCAAACTATCATAAATCGGTAGAAAATCTACTTGCATATAGGCGTAAGCTAGAGCCTCATAGGCCTGATTCCATTCTCGAATCTTTTCATTGGTACGAATATATACTGTCTGCTTGTATTCTTCCCCTTCGTTGACTGGCAGAATAGAAACAAGCCTTATTTGTGACAGCGGATATTCTCGGGCAATCGATTGGATCACACGCTCAAGATTATCCAAAGCATCATTCATGGGAATATCTTTTCCAATATCATTTGTCCCAATTAGGAGAACAATTTGATCCACAGCATCACCATAAAGATGGGCATCAAGATTGTCTAGTAGAAGCCCCGTCTGGTAACCTCGGATGCCTCGATTAACAATCGTCTTTGCAGTCCCAAACAACTCTTGCAATGGGTAGTATTCTACAATCGAATCGCCGATAAAAATTACATCTGGCTCTAGGACAGAAATTTGATTCAATTCGCGATACTTGGTTTGAATCTTTGCCTGCTCTTTTAGGAGCCAATTTTCTAATAACTGTACTGCCACCTTATCCCTCTTTCTCTAACCAATTTTCTAGGACCTGATAAACGCCCCCCTGGCTGTTAGCTGGAGCTAGATCAGTCGCAACTGCCTTGACATTATCATCTGCATTTTCCATAGCATAGGCAATCCCAGCCAGTTCTAGCATTTCGACATCGTTTTCACTATCACCAAAGGCCATGATTTGTTCCGATTTTAAATTCCAGCGCTTGAGTAATTCTTCCAATCCCCAAGCCTTGTGAACACCAGTCTGTAGGATATCGATACAACCATAACCGCTAGAAACAGCTCTTATATGACCATTAAAGAGGTCATTGATTTCCTGCAAAACGGAACTAGAGCGTTCCTCTCCAACGACCATACTCATCTTTAGCACTCCACCAAAGAGGTCTGATTGAAAATCTTCTACAAAATTCATTCGTTGATAAAGTCTTTCAATCATCTCTGGAGTCATAAATTTATCAAGTTCTGTAAAAACAGTTCCTTCCTTGACAAAACCACCATTCATACCAGTTACGACGAACTGATCTCGGCACTCTCTCCCCTTAAAATGAACTAAAGCCTTGTCAACCATAGCATCATCCCAGGTCTGAGCTTGAATCAGTTTATTGTTTTCAAAAATTCGCGCCCCATTGGCAACGACTAGGACAACTCTACTCGCCAAGTGTCCCAATAGTTCTCTCATACGATGGATTTCATTTCCCGTCGCAATGACAAAACGGATGCCCCGCTGATCCAGCTGATCTAAAATCTTTTCCAAGCGGGGCAGATCCAGCTGGCCTCTCGGATCCAGCAAGGTTCCATCCATGTCTGTTGCAATTAATTTAATCGTCATCATATCTCCTTTAGGGCGAGCACCTACCACTTCAACCCTACATGTTCATTCATTTCTTTATAGGCCGTGTCAATTCGTTCCTTGGTCGCTTCGTCCAACTGATCACGGTGACTGCCCCCCTCAATGAAGTCCTCTAGGACATAGGTCTGATAGAGGAAAAGCGGATAGCCTTCTGGGGAGTAAGTTCCTTTGGGTGTTCGATTAACCCAAGTCGGATGCGCTTTGGCAGTTTCAATCCTTGTTTTGCCGTCTTTTTTCTTAATGGTAACATCCATGAGAACACCGCGCTCCGTCCACTTGGCATTTTCCTCGTCTTGCATGGTTTCAATGCGTTGGTTTGAGAGAAAATTTCCCATGGAGTAGATGATCAGTTTTTTGTCACCATCTTTTTCAACTGTTTCAGCAGGTTCAACGACGTGAGGATGCCCTCCAAAGATAATATCAGCTCCCCAGTCAATCATCTTGTGGTACAGTGTTTTCTGTTCTTCCGTCGGTTCTAGCTGGTACTCAATTCCCATCTGAGGCATGATGACAGTAATATCCGCTTCTTGCTCAGCTCGTTCAATTTCTGCCTTCATCTTATCTTCATTCAGGTCAGAAAGATAGCGATTATAGTCCTCTTGGGAAATGGATTGTTCAATACCGTTAAAGCCATAGGAATAGGCTAAGAGAGCTACCTTGATACCATTGACTTCCTTGATAACTAGTGGAGCTTGGTCTCGGGATTCATGTGTGTAGACTCCTATGGGTATCATCCCTGCCTTTTCAATAGCTTCTGCTGTCGAAACCACTCCCTCTATCTGAGAATCCAAGATGTGATTGTGAGCCAAGTCTAGAACTTGATAGCCTGCATCTTTGATCGCATCCATGACTTCTCCTGGTGCATTAAAGAGAGGATAACCTGCCAAGTAGTGGTCCTTGTTCACCGTTCCTTCAAAATCACCAATTACCAAATCCGCTTGCTTGAGCCAGGGTTTTACATACTCAAAATTTTCATGGAAATCATAGGTTCCATCTTCTTTAAGAGCTGTTCGGTAGATGGGGATATGATAAAGAAGGTCACCATTTGCCATAATACACGCCGTCGTTTCGCCAGATTCATTTTCCTTGGACTGACTAGACGCCATAGTCTGACTGTTAGAACTTGTTTCCTTGCTACCTTGTACTGTTCGAAACAGCAAGTTCAATCCCATGGACAAGGCAACTGCAAGCAATAACACAATAATAAACTGGGCATTGGTCCAAGATTTATAATTCCGAAAGAAACCAATACTACTCTTCAACAATCCAAAAATAGGACCATTAGACCGTCGATCTTGTCGCTTTTCCATCTGTATTCCCCCCTTGCTTTTACTGCAAGTCTTTCCTTCTATTATACCACAGACAAAAGGGGAATACCGTTTATTATATTATTTTTTAGGAACTTCTGTGACTTTCTTTCTCGCCTATTTTGTGTTATCATGTAGAGGTAATGAAAGGAGAGAAAATGTCTGCTATAGAACGTATTACAAAAGCTGCTCATTTGATTGATATGAACGATATTATCCGTGAGGGGAACCCAACTCTACGTGCAGTTGCTGAGGAGGTCACTTTTCCGCTGTCTGACCAGGAAATCATCCTTGGTGAAAAAATGATGCAATTCCTCAAACATTCTCAGGATCCTGTTATGGCTGAGAAAATGGGGCTGCGTGGTGGTGTTGGATTGGCTGCTCCCCAACTCGATATCTCAAAACGCATTATCGCTGTTTTAGTGCCCAATATTGTGGAAGAAGGTGAAACTCCACAGGAAGCCTACGATTTACAAGCCATTATGTACAATCCGAAAATCGTATCCCACTCTGTTCAGGACGCTGCTCTTGGCGAAGGAGAAGGTTGCCTATCTGTCGACCGTAACGTGCCAGGCTATGTTGTTCGTCATGCCCGTGTCACTGTTGATTACTTTGACAAGGACGGCGAAAAACACCGTATCAAGCTCAAAGGTTACAACTCTATCGTTGTCCAACATGAAATTGATCATCTAAACGGAATCATGTTTTACGATCGTATCAATGAAAAAGATCCCTTTGCCGTTAAAGATGGACTCCTCATCCTCGAATAAAGAAAATCCCGTTACAAGACGGGGTTTTGTGTTATAATAGAGGCATGAAAACAAATGATATTGTCTATGGCGTCCACGCCGTTACAGAAGCCCTCCTTGCAAACACAGGGAATAAACTCTACCTCCAAGATGATCTCCGAGGTAAGAATGTTGAGAAAGTCAAGGAACTGGCTACAGAAAAGAAGGTCTCCATCTCTTGGACTTCAAAAAAATCCCTCTCTGAAATGACTGAAGGCGCTGTCCACCAAGGTTTTGTTCTACGAGTCTCTGAATTTGCCTATAGCGAGCTGGATCACATCCTTGCAAAAACACGACAAGAAGAAAATCCACTTCTATTGATTCTAGACGGGCTAACTGACCCCCATAATCTGGGTTCTATCTTGCGAACAGCCGATGCGACCAATGTTTCAGGTGTCATCATTCCCAAGCACCGTGCTGTCGGAGTGACTCCTGTCGTTGCCAAAACGGCCACAGGTGCTATTGAGCATGTACCGATTGCGCGAGTGACCAACCTCAGTCAAACCCTAGATAAACTCAAGGATGAAGGATTTTGGACCTTTGGAACGGATATGAACGGTACTCCTTGCCACAAGTGGAATACAAAAGGGAAAATCGCCCTCATCATCGGAAATGAAGGAAAAGGCATCTCTAGCAATATCAAAAAACAGGTTGATGAAATGATTACCATTCCAATGAATGGACATGTTCAAAGCCTCAATGCCAGTGTCGCTGCAGCCATTCTCATGTACGAAGTTTTCCGAAACAGACTATAAAAAAGTTTCCAATCACTTGATTGGAAACTTTTTTATGATTATACTCAATGAAAATCAAAGAGCAAACTAGGAAGCTAGCTGTAGACAGTACTTGAGTACGGCAAGGCGAAGCTGACGTGGTTTGAAGAGATTTTCGAAGTGTATTAACTATGTTCTGTGATAAACTTGTAGGCTTCTTGACCAGCGATAGCCCCATCTCCAACTGCTGTTGTCACTTGGCGAAGATCTTTTTGGCGAACATCCCCAACCGCAAAGATACCGTCAACAGCAGTTTTCATGTGATTATCTGTCACAATCCAGCCTGCCTGGTCTTGAATATTCAAATCCTTAACAAAATCACTAACAGGGTCCAAACCGACATAGATAAAGACACCACCGAAGGCTTGCTCTGTCACTTGACCTGTTTTTACATTTTCAAATACGACAGATTCGACTCGGTTTTCACCTTTAATTTCCTTGACGACAGAATCCCAGATAAAGTTGACTTTCTCATTTGCAAAAGCACGGTCTTGCAAAACCTTTTGAGCACGAAGTTCATCCCGACGGTGAACAATGGTAACAGTCTTGGCAAAGCGAGTCAAGAAGAGAGCTTCTTCTACCGCTGAATCTCCACCACCAACTACAAGCAAGTCTTGGTCACGGAAGAAAGCTCCATCACAGACTGCACAGTAAGAAACACCTCGGCTATTTAGTTCTTCTTCTCCGGGAACTCCCAAGAGACGGTGTTTTGACCCCGTTGCCACGATGACAGTACGGGTTTCATAAACTTGGTCATCAGTAATAACTTTCTTAAAATCACCATGGTCTTCTACATTTTCAACAAATCCATAAAGGTGCTTTACTCCAAGGTTTTCAAGAGGTTCAAACATCTTTTCAGCTAATTCTGGTCCACTGATGTTGGCATAACCTGGATAGTTTTCAATGTCAGATGTGTTGTTCATTTGCCCACCTGGCAGACCACCTTCTATCAAAGCCACTTTCAGATTGCTTCGAGCAGCATACAAGGCAGCGGTCATTCCCGCAGGTCCAGCACCGACAATAATCGTATCGTACATTTCGATTCCTTCTTTCTTGTTGTAACTATCTTTATTCTAACTATTTAAAGTTTATTTAGCAAGCATTATGCTCTGAAAACTAAAATGAGACTCATGACGGCAAAGGATAACACCGGAACGACCAAAACTCCAATCATAATCATATCATAGAGATGGGCTTGGCGAGCTTTGGCTGTCTTGTCTACACCAGACATGGCTCGCAATCCAATCCAAATCCCTAAAAAAATCACGACGAGAATGGTCGTTAAGATCAAACTCTCGAAATATAAAGAAAACAGTTGCAGCAGCATGATTTCTCTCGTTTCTATCTTTTTTAAAGAGTAAACTCAGCTAGTCCAACTAACTGAGTTTTCCTTTTACTATTATATCAAATATAAGTCCGTTTGTAACTAGCGAAGAATTCTTTTGTCCGTTCTTCTTTCGGATGATTGATGATTTCATCCGGTGTACCTGACTCGATGATTTTCCCCTTATCTAGGAACAAAATCTTATCTGCCACTTGGGCTACAAAAGACATATCGTGACTAACCAAGATCATGGTCTGACCAGACTTAGCGGCATCTGCAATAGACTTTTCTACTTCACCGACCAACTCTGGGTCAAGGGCTGAAGTGGGCTCGTCCAAGAGCAAGACATCTGGTTTCATAGCAAGCGCACGCGCGAGGGCAACCCGTTGCTTTTGTCCACCTGATAAGTGGCGAGGATAATGGTTTTCACGGTCAGAAAGACCAACCTTGGCCAACTCTTCCTTAGCGATTTTTGTTGCTTCCTCGTCCGATAATTTCTTAACGACAACCAAACCTTCCTTGACATTGTCAAGAGCAGTTCGGCGTTCAAACAAATTAAACTGTTGGAAAACCATGGACAACTTGCGACGAAGGGTTAGAATCTCTTCTTGGCTAATCCGAGAAAAATCAACTTTAAAATTATCAATCTGAATCGTTCCACTATCTGGAGTTTCAAGGTAGTTCAAACTACGAAGAAAGGTTGATTTCCCAGCTCCAGATGAACCAATCAAAGCCACTACTTCTCCCTTTTGAATATCCAGGTCCAGATGATCCAAGACAGTTTGTCCTGAAAAGGATTTGCTTAAATTCGAAATCTTAATCATTAACGAAGGTCCCCTTTCACATCTGTAGATACTGCATCCGGCGCTGAGATAGCCATTTTTCTCTCGATGAAACGGCCGAGGCTTTCAATTCCGATATTGACTACCCAATAAACAAGAGCAACGGAGATGAAACGTTCAAAATAGCGATAATCGGCTCCACCCAAAATTTGAGCCTGGGCAAAGACTTCTACAACACCTGCACTAAAAGCTAGAGAAGTTCCCTTGGTCAAACCGATAAGGGAGTTAATCAAAGTCGGCGTCGCTACCACCGCCGCATTTGGAATAATCACACGACGATAAACTTGCGCACGAGTCATACCCAAACTACGCGCTGCCTCAATTTCACCTGGGTTAACAGAAAGGATGGCTGCACGAATCGTTTCACTTGCATAAGCCGCCTCATTAAAAGCAAAGGCCACAATCGCAAAAAGCGCTGCTGGAATCGCATTGATATTGAAACCAGTTCCCCATTGTTGGTTGATAGCTTTCAGTGCTAAAGGAATTCCGTAGTAGGTCAACATAAGTTGGACTAGGATTGGGGTACCTTTTAAGAAGCTGACGAAAAAGGCCTGCAAGGGATATAGAATCTTAACACGATTGATCTTAACAATGGCAAAAATCAAGGCAAGTAGCAAACCAAAGAGTGCACCTCCAAGCGTCAACATCAAGGTTGTAGGCAGTTGTTGGACAATTCTTGGAATTCCATCAAAGACCGAACGCAAACTAAAGAGCTTACCATCCGGAATGAGTTGCATCAAACTTTGGTACCAATCTGATGCTAAAAATGTTGTAACAGTCATAAAAACATCCTCTCCTGATAATGATTCATTCTATCATACTTCTGCTCGCAAGCAAATTATTTGCTACGGGAAAAGCAGAATTTGTCTACCTTCTAGTTTATCACACTTTAAAACAGGGAGGCTATATATTTTACCTATCAAGGAGATAAATAAAAACTATCTCAAACCTAAGTCCTCATAGGGTTTTCTATAGCCGATTTGTTTAACAGCACCATTCTCCACCAAAATTGGACGTTTCAATAACATACCATCACTCGCTAGAAGCTTGGCTGCTTCTTGTGTTGACAAGCTTCCCACCTTATCTTTTATGCCCAGTTCACGGTATTTGATCCCGCTAGTATTGAAGAATTGTTTCACTTCAAAACCGGAAGTTTCCAACCAGTTCAAAATCACTTCTTCACTTGGTGTTTCTTCTACGATGTGGACAGCTTGGTATTCCAGTCCAAGTTGATCTAATTCATTTTTTGCTTTCTTACAAGTTGAACATTTTGGGTATTCGATAAATTCTAACATCTTCTTTTCTTTCTATTTTTTATTTTCTTGAAATGCTGCACCTTCATGTTGCAAGAGCCAGGTTTTCTTTTCGACTCCAGATGCATAGCCTATCAAGCGATTGCCTGACCCCAGCACACGATGACAGGGTACGAGGATGGACCAAGGATTACGCCCCACTGCTCCACCAATCGCTTGGGCAGAAGCCACTTGCAGGTCTTGAGCTATTTGCCCGTAAGTTACTGTTTGACTATAAGGAATGGCCTGTAAGTAAGTCCAGACTCGCTTTTCAAAATCCGTTCCAATGGGAGCCAGAGGTAAGGAAGACAAATCTTGAGCACATCCATCAAAGTAAGTATCTAAATAGGAAATAACCTGGTCTAGGACAGGATGTTTCTTAACTACTTCTATACTATCTCCAGCGATTCCCCTCTCAAAATGAGTTTGGTCCTGTACCCAAATTCCATACAGATATTGCTCGTCAGCAACTAAGGATAAGGTTCCAATTGGCGACGGGTAGAGCATCTTTGCGTACTTTTTCTGCTTCATTTTTTTAATTTCTGATAGGCCAAACGTTCCCCATCAACTGGAACCTTACCAACCTGTTGGAAGCCTAGCTTTTCAAAGATATGCTGCATGGCCTTGTTTTCTGCATGCGTATCTGAACGAAAATCCAGGTAATCAAATCCTTCAATCAAGCCTTCTAGGAAAGTCTGAGCAACTCCCTGCCCTTGGACATCTTCCGCCACAGCGATACGGTGAAAGACCAGGTATTCTGATTCTCCTCCTTGCCAACTTCCTTCATAAATGGCTTCATAGGATTTCTCTGGGCTCTTGGTCACAGCAGCATAGGCTAGTAGTTCTCCTTCTTCCAAGGCCACATAGGCTTGACCTGAGATGATATCATCAATAATGATATCTGCATTTGGATAGCCATTTTGCCACTGGTCACTACCAGACTTGGCTAAGCACTTTTTGGCATCCTCCATCACCTGCATAATCGCATCCACTTCGTTTGGAAAAGCTAAACGAATCTTCATCTTTTCCCCTCATTTCTAACTATTTTCTCTCATCATAGCATAATTTAAAGCTTTCTACAAGCAGTTGAAACTTGACTTTTGTTTTTTATTATTTTATAATCTAGTTATCGAAACTAGATAAAAAGGAGTTGGAAATGAATTCTAACTTTTCCTACCCAAAATGGGAAGACATTCCAAACATTGACCTCTATCTGGATCAGGTTTTACTTTATGTCAATCAAGTCTGCGCCCCTATCTCTCCAGATAAGGACAAGGGACTAACAGCATCCATGGTCAATAACTATGTCAAACATGGTTACTTGACAAAGCCAGACAAGAAAAAATACCAACGCAAACAGATTGCTCGTTTGATTGCCATCACCACTCTCAAGTCTGTCTTTTCGATCCAAGAAATCGCTCAAACACTTAATACTCTACAAACTCAAGCGAACTCAGACCAGCTCTACGACGCTTTTGTAGACTACATGAACCATGGGATTGATCCAGAAAATCCTATTATCCAAACTAGCTGCCAAACGGTTAAACTCTATCATCAAACTCTAGACTTAATCCTTATCAAAGAAGAGGAGGAAATCCAATGAATACCAGTCTAAAACTCAGTAAAAAACTCAGTTTTGGAGAGGAAATTGCTAATAGCGTGACCCATGCTGTGGGTGCCGTTATCATGCTCATCCTACTCCCCATTTCATCCACCTATAGCTATGAAGCACACGGGTTTTTATCATCTTTTGGCGTTTCTATCTTTGTTACCAGTCTATTTCTCATGTTCCTCTCGTCAACCATTTACCACTCTATGGCATATGGTTCGACCCACAAATACGTCTTGCGAATCATCGACCATTCTATGATTTACGTGGCTATCGCAGGCTCTTATACGCCGGTCGTATTGACTTTGATGAATAACTGGTTTGGCTATCTCATTATTGCCATTCAGTGGGGAACGACCATCTTTGGCATCCTTTATAAAATCTTTGCTAAAAAGGTCAATGAGAAATTCAGTCTTTCCCTTTACCTGATTATGGGCTGGTTGGTTCTGGCTATCATTCCTGCCATCATTAGTCAAACAACGCCAATTTTCTGGAGTCTCATGGTAACTGGCGGACTTTGTTATACAGTTGGAGCTGGATTTTACGCTAAGAAAAAACCTTATTTCCACATGATTTGGCATCTCTTTATCCTAGCAGCATCTGCACTTCAATATATCGCGATTGTTTATTACATGTAAAAAAGTTGAGAATCTTTTCTCAACTTTTTTCTTTACACATATTGATAAAGTACTGGTGCAAGCGAGCATCATCTGTCAATTCTGGATGAAAAGAGGTCACCAGCATATTCTGTTCTTGCGCAGCAACGATTTGATCATCAACTGTTGCTAGGATTTCCACACCCTCTCCAAGACTGCTGATAATCGGTCCACGGATAAAAGTCATGGGAATCTGACCGACTCCCTTACATTCTGCTTCTGTATAAAAACTTCCTAGTTGCCGCCCATAGGCATTGCGCTCAGCTACTATGTCCATAGTCGCTAGATGACTTTCTTCCTGAGAAGTGATTTCCTTAGCCAGCAAAATCAAGCCCGCACAGGTCCCAAAAACGGGTAATCCAGATAGAATGGCTTCTCGGATGGGAAGCAGCATCTGCTGGTCACGCAAGAGTTTGCCCATGGTTGTAGATTCTCCACCAGGCAAAATCAAACCGGACAAGTCACTCTGATATTTCTGAAAATCATCTAAATTTCTGATTTGGACACCAGTGACTCCTAATTTATCTAACACTTTTGCATGCTCTGCAAAGGCTCCTTGCAAGGCTAGTATTCCGATTTTCATCTATTTTCCTCGCTCAGCCATGAGAATTTGAATTTCATTCTCATTGATACCAACCATGGCTTCCCCTAGGTCTTCAGAGATTTGTGCTAGAATTTGAGGATTTTGGTAGTTGGTTACCGCTTTGACAATGGCACTTGCTCGTTTAACAGGATCTCCTGACTTGAAAATACCTGAACCGACAAAGACACCCTCTGCCCCCAGTTGCATCATCAGCGCAGCATCTGCTGGTGTTGCAACACCTCCAGCTGCGAAGTTTACAACTGGCAATTTTCCATGTTCATGAACGTATTGGACCAATTCAACAGGAACTTGCAAGTCCTTTGCAGCCACATAGAGTTCATCTTCGCGTAGGTTTTGAATCCGTCGAATTTCTCGATTCATCATACGCATATGTCGAACAGCTTGGACGATATCTCCTGTACCCGGTTCTCCTTTTGTCCGAATCATAGAAGCTCCTTCAGCGATACGACGCAAGGCTTCACCCAAATCCTTAGCACCACAGACAAAAGGAACTTGGAATTCTTTCTTGTCCACATGGAAACGGTCATCAGCTGGAGACAGCACTTCACTCTCATCGATATAGTCAATCTCAATAGCCTCTAAAATCTGAGCCTCAACAAAATGTCCGATTCTAACCTTTGCCATCACTGGAATACTGACCGCTTCTTGGATTTCCTTAATCATCTTTGGATCGCTCATACGGGAAACTCCTCCAGCTGCACGAATATCAGCTGGAATTCGCTCCAAGGCCATAACAGCTGCCGCACCAGCAGCCTCTGCGATACGAGCCTGTTCAGGGTTCTGAACGTCCATGATAACCCCACCTTTGAGCATCTGTGCCAAGTTTTTATTTAGTTCATAACGATTTTCAGTCATTTCTTAATCCTCATCATTTGTATTGGTAGCTACCATTTCATTTTAAGCCAGATTAGAATGAAGTACAAGATAGAAAAACAACAACTGTCTGGGTACAAAAGTATAAAAAACTACCTGACCTTCAGTTGAGGCCAGATAGTTCATCCATTTCTATTTTTCAGCTGTAAGTGCAGCCATTGTAATGTAGTTGTATGGTTTGTTGAAGTGTGGCAAGAAGAATAAGTCTGTCAAAGCCAACTTGTCAATTGTCACATGCTCTTGGATAGCAAGTGAGAACATATGGATTCCCATACCGATTGATGAGTCATGAGATACCATTTGCGCACCAAGGATTTCACGGCTGTCTTTATCAAAGACAATCTTGATGGCAACTT
The DNA here is from genome assembly GCA_905221365.1 of bacterium. Classification (GTDB taxonomy): domain Bacteria; phylum Bacillota; class Bacilli; order Lactobacillales; family Streptococcaceae; genus Streptococcus. Next base: position 38,258 of record CAJNCX010000007.1, on the reverse strand, counting down.
CGTGGTTGTCATGTTTGATAAATTCTGGTTTTTGAAGATCGTTAAAGCCTGTTTCAGTTGCGTTGTAACCAGCAGCTTTAGCTTTTTCAAGAGTCAAACCAGTCGAAACCATGTGAAGACCGTAGATAGAGATACCGTTTGATCCTTGAACTCCGATTCCTTCCAATTCATGACCACAAGCGTTATAAGCACCAACAATACCAGTACGTACAGCGTTAGATGCAAGAGCGATGTAGCTAGTGTCTTTACGAGCATTGTCATAAACAGTCGCACAGTCACCTACAGCGTAAACGCCTGGGATTGAAGTTTCTTGTTTCTTGTCTACAAGGAAGGCACCGTTGCGGAAGAGTTCAATCTTACCGTCAGCAAGAGCTGTGTTAGGACGGAAACCAACTGCAAGAACAACCATGTCCACATCAAATGTTTCTTTGTCTGTTACCAAGCGTTCAACTTTGCCGTCACCCTGGATAGCTTTAACTGTTTGACCAAGAGCCAAGCGGATGTTGTGGTCTTCCAAGTTTTTCGCCATCATTTGAGTGAAGTCTTTGTCATAGTAGCCGTTCAAAACAGTGTCTACGATGTCAACAAGCACCACTTCTTTTCCAAGACGCTCGAAAGCTTCGGCAAGTTCTACACCGATATAACCACCACCAACAACGGCAATGCGCTCAAGGTGTTTGCTCTTGTCTTCAAGTTTTTCAATAACTTCTTCAGCGTTTTGGTACAATTTAACAAATTGTACATTTTCAAGAGTTGCTTTGAATTCGCGGTTGCCCTTAACAATTTCAACACCTTCGATTGGAGGCAAGATTGGAGTTGAACCAGTAGCAAAGATCAATTTATCATAAGACTCTTTGTGTTCTTTACCTTCAACTTCTGCAGTCACAACTTTGTTATCGTAGTCAATTGAAAGAACTGGTGAGTTCATGTACACTTTAGCACCTTTTGCTTCCAATTTTTCTTTATCAGAGTAGAAGAGACCTTCTGGGCCATCAATTTGTTCCCCGATCCAAAGCGCCATTCCACAACCAAGGAATGAAATATTTGAGTTTTGGTCAAATACAACGATTTCATTTTCATGTCCAAAGTTGTCCAACATAGTGTTGATACATGCTGTACCAGCGTGGTTAGCACCAACTACAACGATTTTACTCATAGAATAATTCCACCTTTAAAATTTAATTTACCCTCCTAGTATATCATTTACTGTTAGCGTTTACAAGGTATTTGCTTGGAATTCTCTTTTTTTCAGAAAAAATTATTCTTTGCTATATTATTTGTTTCATTTCCTTCCAATTTTTAAGCATATTTCTTGACTTTTGTTAAAATTTATTTGTGAAAACGCTGACTTTATGGTATGCTAGATACATGGAAAGAAAATGTAAGGGGTTTAATTTCTCTAACTATCTTATATTGAATGATTTCCTATAAGAAGAAAGGAGTTGGTAGCTTGCCTCTTCGTTCACGTTCTGAACGGCTAATGGGAACAACTATCACGATTTCATTAGTAGATGAACGGGCTGATTGCCTACTTCAAGGAGCCTTTGACTTGCTCAAGGAGCTCGAATACCGCTTCAACGCCAACAGTCAAGAATCCGAACTGATGGAAATCAACTACCAGGCTGGAATCGCGCCTGTTAAGGTTCATCCTGACCTATTTGAACTGATTGCTCTTGGACTTGAGCATAGCCTAGCTCCCTCTAGCCATCTAAATATCAGTATCGGTCCCTTGATTCAAACCTGGCGAATCGGCTTTGCAGATGCACGGCTTCCAGAATTAAACGAAATCGAAGCTGTCTTGCCTCTAGTTGACCCACATTTTATCAAGTTGGATCCGACCAGCTCTACTGTCTTTTTAGAGAAGAAAGGAATGAAGCTTGATTTAGGTTGTTTAGCCAAGGGCTATAGTGCAGATAAGGTTGCCCAGTATTTGAAAACACACGGTGTCACCTCTGCTTTGATCAATCTCGGAGGAAATATCCTCACCATCGGGAACAATCAAGCCAAAGAAGGGAAAGCCTGGCAGATTGGTATTCAAGATCCGCGAAATCCTCGTGGCAATCATCTCCTAACCATTCCTGCTTCTAACAAATCCGTTGTCACTTCAGGTATCTATGAACGACACCTGACAGTAGATGGAAAAGACTATCACCATATCTTTGATAGTGAGACAGGCTTCCCTGTCGAAACCGATCTTGCTAGCCTAACGATTGTCTCTGATAAATCCGTTGATGGTGAGATATGGACAACACGCCTTTTCGGAGAACGAAGCGCTTCTATCCTCTGGCAAGTCGAAAGTATAGATGGGATTGAAGCCATCCTCATCGACAAAGAGGGACGCCTTGCTTGTTCTTCAGGCCTTCAAAATTGTATTATGTAAAAAGAGAAAGGAAATCTCATGCTAAAACTTATTGCCATTGTTGGAACGAACTCTAAACGTTCTACAAACCGCCAATTGCTCCAATACATGCAAAAACACTTTGCTGATAAAGCTGAAATTGAACTCGTTGAAATCAAGGACATCCCTGTTTTCAACAAACCAGCAGATAAACTTCTTCCTGCTGAAATTCTTGAGATTGCTGCTAAAATTGAAGCATCTGATGGTGTGATTATCGGTACTCCTGAGTACGACCACTCTATCCCTGCAGTTTTGATGAGCGCTCTTGCTTGGCTATCTTACGGTATCTACCCACTTTTGAACAAACCAATCATGATTACTGGTGCTTCATACGGCACACTTGGTTCATCTCGTGCCCAATTGCAACTTCGTCAAATCTTGAACGCTCCTGAAATTAAGGCAAATGTTCTTCCAGATGAATTCTTGCTTTCACACTCTCTTCAAGCATTTAACCCAAGTGGGGACTTGGTTGACCTTGACGTCATCAAGAAATTGGATGCCATCTTTGATGACTTCCGTATCTTTGTGAAGATTACTGAAAAATTGCGCAATGCACAAGAATTGCTTCGCAAAGACGCTGAAGAATTTGACTGGGAAAATTTGTAAGATAGGAGACCGAAAGAATGAAATTTGTTGGACTTGTTGGATCAAACTACGATCAATCATATAACCGCAAACTCTTGGAATTTATCCGTCGCAATTTCAAATTCAAATTTGAATTAGAAGTTCTTGAAATCGACGAAGTTCCAATGTTTAACCAAGACGAAAAATGGGACGAAAGTTTCCAATTGCGCTTCTTGTATAACAAAATTACACGTGCTGATGGTGTCATTATCGCCACTCCTGAGCACAACCACACTATCTCAGCTTCACTCAAATCTGTACTCGAATGGCTTTCATACGAAGTTCATCCATTTGAAAACAAGCCTGTCATGATTGTGGGAGCATCATACTACGACCAAGGAACATCACGTGCCCAAGTTCACCTTCGTAAAATCCTTGATGCTCCAGGTGTTAATGCCTACACGCTTCCAGGTAACGAATTCCTTCTTGGTAAAGCTAAGGAAGCTTTTGATAACGACGGAAATATCACCAACGAAGGAACTGTTAAATTCCTTGAGACTTGCTTAGATAACTTTGTAAAATACGTAGGAGTCGTTTCGAAATTGAAAAAACCAAAACCAATCGAACCAGAAGACTTGGATTGTGGAAAACCAATCGCTACAACCATCACAGAAGTTGATCCTGACGATCCAGAATGGGTAGAAAAAGTTGCTGCAATCACTGGAGCTGTTTCTGGTGATACCTATGTCAAATTGGACCACGGTATCCTGACAGTTAACCAAATTGATATGTTCTTGAAAGCTATGCCATTTGAATTGACATACGCTGACGATAATAACCAATTCCTCTACTACAACAACGCTCACCAAGATCCAGACACCATGTTTGCCAAACGTGTGCCACCTCAATCAGGTAGCCGTATGTCGACTGTTCACAATTCTCTTCCACCAGCACGTATGAAGAATGTAGAGTGGGTTATCGGAACACTTCGCAACGGAAACCAAGAATACGTTCGTACGATCGTTCCAGGTTCTCCTGCAGGTGTCATCAACACCCACAACTACCAAGCAATGTACTATCCTGATGGATCATACGCTGGTATCAATGAAATCGTCTTTAACTTCCAACCATGGCTTGACTGGTACCTAAAAGAAACTGGTCAACGTTTGGTAGGTGGTAGCGGACCATTTGCTCCTGCTGCTGGAGGCCATGGAGATGCTGATGCTACTTCTGGCGCTTCTGATTCAGGTGACGCTGGAGGCCACGGTGGTGACGCAGACGCTACTTCTGGCGCAAGCAACTAAGAAACCAAAAAGGAGCCACTTGGCTCCTTCTTTTTTATTGCAAAAGAAAAGGGGAATGTAAATCATCTACAACCCCTTTCATTTTATGAGTTAGGATCATCTATACTACGGCCGTGTAAACCTTTTTCACGTTGTACCTGACGTAGTTTTTCTGGTGTGACATCATTTCCTTCCTCGTCCACAATTTTAATTCCTTCAATGTGGTGACGAACAGAACGACGATAGCCTTCGATGTACTCCTCACGAAGTTTAGCTTGTTCCACTTTTTCAGCAGAAGTTAAGCCTTCTGTTTTTTTCTTTTTGGCAAGCTCGTTGATACGAGCGATTTTTTTCGGATCCATTTCTTCTCCTTTGTGATAAGGTTTAATCCGTTTAACAGATTTTATTTTTTATTTGGTATTAATTTGATTGAAACGTGCAAGTTTAGCGGCTTTCTTGGTTAATTGCGACAAGATAGCCAAGCGATTTTGTCGGACAGTCTGATCTTCGGCCATTACCATGGTATTTTCAAAGAAAGCATCAATAATTGGGCTAAGTGCAAAGAGTTGTTCTAATTGCTGACTTGCAGTACCTGATAAAACAAGTGATTCTACTGCTTCCGCCAAGGCTTTCTCTTCTTCATTCTCAAAGAGAGCAGGATCAACAGCATCAGAGCCATCAGCTTTCTCAGCCAAGTTAAAGGCACGTGAAAGGGATTCAACAGATGGTTTGAAGTCTTCTTTCTTGCTTGCTTCGACAAGAGAACTTGCTGCTTCTAGCATATCTGCCACAACAAAGTTCGAACTTGCAAGGACTGCTTCCTTGATATCTTTTGGAGTTGAACCCATCATCTTATCAACACGAGCCTTGATAAAGTCCATAACCTCTGCTTTATTTTCATAAGTCAAGCTGTCAAATTTCAAAGTATAAAGGCTATCAATCAGCTCATCCATAGCAATGTGCCAGCCAAAGGCATCCAAGATACGAACAACACCTTGTGTCGCACGACGAAGGGCATAAGGGTCATTAGAACCTGATGGAATCAAGCCTACTGAGAAGAAACTCAAAATCGTATCCAATTTGTCTGCAATGGCTAGAATGGCTCCAACCTTGCTCTCTGGAAGTTCGCCTTCGGCTGATGTAGGCATGTAGTGTTCACGAATAGCAGCCGCAACTGCTGGAGTTTCACCAGCAAGAAGGGCATATTTCTCACCCATAATTCCTTGGAGTTCATCAAACTCACCAACCATACCAGTCAACAAGTCAAACTTGTAAATAGCTGCTGCACGCGCTAGGTCAACTGTTTCATCCACTGACAAGCCTGCCTTTTCTGCCAAGAGAATGGCAATCTGTCCCGTACGAATCATGTGTTCACGAAGAGAACCAATCTTTTCGTGGAAGGTCACATGGTTCAATTTTTCGACAAGGTCAGAAATGACCAATTTTTGGTCTTCACGCCAGAAGAATTCTCCGTCTTCCAAGCGGGCAACTAAAACTTTTTCATTTCCCTTGATGACATTTTCCAAATGCTCTGCGTTTCCGTTACGGACTGAAATAAAGTTTGGTAAGAGTTTACCATCTTGATCACGAACAACGAAGTAACGTTGGTGTTCCTTCATCGAAGTCACCAAAACTTCTTCTGGAACTTCAAGGTATTTAGCATCAAAACTTCCCATAAAGGCAGTTGGGTATTCAACCAAGTTCAAGACTTCATTCAGCAACTCAGCATCAATTTCGATACGTACACCATGTTCAGCTTCGATTGCCTTGATTTGGTCAACAATCATTTGCTCACGTTCACGAGGATCCGCGATTACAAACTGTTCACGAAGGTCTTCTTCGTAACTCAATGCTGACTGAATCTTAGTTTCTTTTCCCAAGAAACGATGGCCACGACTTACACGACCGCCCTTGATATCAAGGAAATCCAAATCAAACTCTTCTTCATCTAAAAGAACAGTCAAAGTGTGTACAGGGCGGATATATTCAAAGGTGTTGTTAGCCCAGTGCATGCTGACAGGGAAAGTCATTGACTTCAAGACATCCACAACACCAGGAACAATGGCTTCAACTGCTTGACCAATTTCTTCCTTAGTAACATAGACATATTCTTCACCCTTGATTTCACGGAATTCAATATCTTCAACTGTCAAGCCTTTTCCACGGACAAATCCTTGAGCTGCTTTGGTGAAGTTTCCATCACTATCCAAGGCAATCTTCTTTGCTGGCCCCTTGAAATCTTCTGTCAAATCAGACTGTTTGTCTGCAAGACCAGTCACACGAACGGCCAAACGGCGTGGTGTTGAAAAGGTTTGAATGGCTTCAAAAGACAGGCGGTTTTCCTTGAGGAAGGCTGCCATTTTTTCACCTAGTTGTTTTTCACTTGGAGTTACTACGTAGGCTGGTAACTCTTCAAGACCGAGTTCTACTAATAAGTTTTTTGTCATGTTTTTTCTCCGAAAAGTATCTTTTTATTTTCCAGTTTGCCTTATGTGATTGGCACGCAAGCAACCAACTTCGTTGTTTCATTGCTAAAATTGGAGCCGAAAGTCTCCAATTTTGCCTAGTCTCCTTAGCTTCACTAAGGATACCTTCATCACTACGGCAACTGGCTCAAGGCTCACTCTGTTCGCCCATTTTCGTAATTTGTCACTCTCTTTATTCTGCGTCTTCTGCTAAGAGTTTAGCTCGTGTTGCTTCATCCAAAAGTGGGTAGCCTAGGCGTTTGCGTTCTGCGACAAAGGTCTTGGCTACTACACGGGCTAAGTTACGGATACGAGCGATATAGCCCGCACGCTCTGTTACAGATACTGCACCACGCGCATCAAGCAAGTTAAAGGTGTGTGAACATTTTAGAACATAGTCATAGGCAGGGTGAACCAAGCCCTCTTCCAAGGCTCGACCAGCTTCCTTTTCAAACTTATCAAAATTTTCAAGCAACATTTCTTGGTCCGAAATTTCAAATGAATATTTTGAATGCTCGTACTCAGGCTGGATAAAGATTTCTCCGTATTTTACACCATCAGCCCACTCGATATCATAGACAGAATCCACTTCTTGGATATAAGAAGCCAAGCGCTCCAAACCATAGGTAACTTCCGCAGTAACAGGACCAGTTGCCAATCCACCAACTTGTTGGAAATAAGTGAACTGAGTGATTTCCATCCCATCAAGCCAAACTTCCCATCCAAGACCAGCTGAACCAGTCGATGGGTTTTCCCAGTTGTCCTCAACAAAACGAATATCGTGCTCCAAAGGATTGATACCCAATTTTTCCAAAGACTCAAGGTAAAGTTCTTGGATATTTGATGGAGAAGGCTTCATAACCACTTGGAATTGGTGGTGTTGGTAGAGACGGTTAGGATTTTCCCCGTAACGACCGTCAGCAGGACGACGTGATGGCTCTACATAAGCCGCATTCCATGGCTCAGGTCCGATAGCGCGAAGGAAAGTGTAAGGACTCATTGTCCCCGCACCTTTTTCATTATCATAAGCCTGCATGAGCATACAACCTTGGTCATTCCAAAATTGTTGCAAAGTAAGGATGATTTCCTGAAAAGTCAATTTTTTAGACATTATTTACTCCTTTTTTTATAAATTACTTGCGACACGAGTCTGCCTCATCGATTATACGAGGCAAGACGAGTTAGTACTGCGTCTAGCTCAGCACCCTAGTGCTGAACGTGGGGCAGCCCGACTGTAAGGAGGTCTCTGCCACTGACGCAGTGAAATGTTAATTTCTTAGACATTGTTTACTCCTTTAGTTTATATTATCTTTTTAAATTTATTTATCAAGCAACCAAGAAAAAGCTGGATCCTGAAAAATATGACGTTTAGGAACAGTTTGTAAATTCTGATCGCATTCATCTATTGTACCTAATTTTAAAGCACAGACTTCTGGTATATTTTCTTGAGCAGTGAAGATTTGACTATGACAGTTCTGGCAGTAATAGCGTTGTTTCCCTGGAGATGAACTATAGGTAACCAACTGTTCTTTTCCATACAATACCAGATTTTTACTGCTAACTTTGGCATTAACTGTATAGGCAGACGCAGTTGCTTTCCGACAGAATGAGCAATGACAAAAAACTAATTCCGACAATTTTTCATCTAAAGTGTAGGTGACTGCTTTGCATAAACAAGATCCTTTAAGCATTATGCTCCTTTCTACTTAGGCATTAGACGAAATTCAAAAAGAACCGAATTTCAACACCCAAGCCTTGCGACTAGGGGCGTCAGAAACGCGGTTCCACCCTAATTTATTACTTCATTGTTGTTAAAAATACGACAGAAAGCGCCAGTTTCTTACCTTGTTCTACTTAGCTCCCACTACCCCAAGCTCGCTTGAAGAACGCCATAAGACTTTCTTTCCTGTTGAATATTATATCAGAAAGGTAGAAAATTTACAATTCTTTTTCTTACTTTCTAAAAATCCATCTCATCCACACGAGGTGCACCAGAAGTCACTGAAATCGTCTTTAAGATCTCTCGCTCTTCTCTGCTGAGTACAATCCCAAAACAGTCAAGATTGCTCTGGATGCGAGAAGCCGTCACTGACTTAGGTAGAGGTAAAAAGCCTTCTGCCAAACTCCAAGCCAAGGCGATTTGGGCAACCGATTTCCCGTGCTTAGCAGCAATTTCTTGGACTCCTTTCTTATCAAACAACTCTCCTTGCCCAAATGGTCCCCAAGCCTCTAGGAGAATTCCTTTCTCTTTACAGTATGCAACTACTTCCTCTTGATAAACACCTGGCGCTAAGCGCACCTGATTAGCCGCTGGAATGACTCTTGCTGTCTCAAGCAAGGCGTCCAAATGATGGGGAAGGAAATTACTAACGCCGATAGCACGGATTTTGCCTTCTTGGTAAAGATCCTCCATCGCTCTCCAGACTTCAGCATTGCGAGTTTTCCATTCGTCATTTTCTCTTAAAGGTTTTGGATTTGGCCAATGGATAAGGTACAAATCTAGATAATCCAATCCCAGTTTTTCCATTGATTCCTCAAAAGCTTGGCGAGCTTCTTCATAGCTGTGATTGGTATTCCAAAGTTTGGTCGTTACAAAGATTTCTTGACGTGGAATACCGCTATCTCGTATAGCACGGCCAACGCTCTCCTCATTTTGATAGATAGCCGCAGTATCGATATGACGATAACCAGCCTTTAAAGCTTCTAAAACAGCTTGGTAAGCCACCTCTCCATTTTCAGCCTTCCATGTTCCAAATCCTAGAACAGGAATTGAAACTCCATTATTAAGGGTATAAGATTTCATCGTTTTTCCTTTCTATGTGAAGAAAATCTAAAGAAACAAAGTCCTGATTATCAGCACACTTGCTCCTTTAGATTTTAAAATCATTGATCACGATCGTAATACATTTCGTGAGCTTTTAGACGTGAATTGAGCAATTCCGGAATAGTCACAAATGTATAGCCTTGCTCTTTTAGATATTCTATAATCTTTGGAAGAGCATTAACTGTAGCGCCGTGAATATCATGCATAAGAACAATCGATCCATTACGAACTTGATGCTGAATCTCTGTTAAAATAGCAGATTCATTCTTGCTCTTCCAGTCCAAACTATCTACATTCCACATGATAAAACTCAAATCCAGACTATTACGAATATCATCTGTAATCGCTCCGTAAGGAGGTCGCATAAGTTTAGAACTCGAACCTAAAACCTTTGTCAATGAATCTTCCGTATCCGTGATTTGTTTTTTAGCATCTTCAAGAGACAATTTAGAAAGAACGGGATGATCCCAGCTATGGTTTCCTACAACATGGCCTTCCGATTTCATTCGTTTCAGAAGATCTTCATTGCCAGCAATGTTTTTACCAAGTACAAAGAAAGTCGCCTTTACATTGTACTTAGCTAATGTATCCAAAGCTTGCGTAGTTGTAGATGGATTTGGGCCATCATCAAAGGTCAAGGCTACAACTTTTTTATTTTTCTGAGCAAAGTAAGCTTGGTAAAGTTCAGCATCCTTTTCTAATAGATAAGAGGACTCCAACACATCAAAGAAACTGGATATTGGTAAAGCAATTTCCTCCAGAGTCTCCCCTGGGTCAGCAGGATAAAGGATGATTTGACTATCTTTATAATCAAAGCTCCATGACGACAAATCTTGGTCTGTAAAGTTTTTTAGGACCTGATCCATTTTTGTCTGGTCAAGTTTCTTATCTTCTAGGGTTAATTTGATTTGGCTCAGCAGGAGTTCCTTAGCCTTGCTTGCATCTTTGAAAAGTTGACTAAGAGTAAAAAGTTTACCATCTTCTGTCAAGTAAACTCTCCCCAAAGAAGTCTTTTCTTTTTCCTCCACTTTTGAAGCAGACAAATCGTAGACTTGCTTACTGATATTACGAGCCACAACTCCCTTTAGGACGGGATCCAACTGCTCCGTATAATAAAAAACCAAATCTTCTTTATCTTCTAGCTTTTCTTTGATATCCTGGTTAATCTTTTCTCTAACAGACGCAATGACTTCCTCTCCTTGAAGAGGGTAGTAGACAATCACTTCAGCTTGACCTTTTCGGAAATGGTCTCTCTGACTGCCTACGTTGAATTGTTGATCTTTTTCATTTTTTAAGGTTTCAATTTTCTGTTCATAGGACTGTTTCTGCAAAATCTTGTAACCAATCACGCCACCTAGGCAGAGCATAGCAAGACTTAAAATACCTACTAAAACGAGTAATACATTTCTCTTTTTATCGTGGGAAACACGCTTCTCTCTATTTTTCTTCATACCTCCATCATATCAAATCAGAACTATAATTTCAATGATAAATCGATATTCTTCTATTTTTGAAAGAAATAATAAAAAGCCTAGATGATCTAAGCTTTTCAGGTATTAGAAGCGAATCGCTTCACGTGTTTTTTCATAAGAAGAAACAAAGCGATTTGTGACTCCTGGTTCTGCAACTTCCAAGGCCTGAGAAATCTTCTCAAATGATGCCTTGTAGTCAAATTCTTTTTCAAAAATTTCAAGTGCTTCATTGAAAGCTTGCTGGATACGCTCATCAAATGAACGGTAACGGTTTGAATACTGCAAGAGTTGCTCCGTCAAGGTCGCATATTGAACAATATTGTAGGTTTCTGTTTCAAGAGCCTCCATGTCATGGGTCGCAATTTCAAGAATTCGTTTAACTGATTCAATATTAACTTGTGCTTGTTCTAACTCTGCCATCAGATCTTCTGTGTTATGGCTTGCAGTGAAGAAAAGTTTCAAGAAACTTTGAGGAATACCCGGCAAGTTTCTCTTCTCCATGTAACGTTTGATAGTATGCAAACGGTTCACATAGACATTTGCTTTCTGACGAGCATTGATGTCATCTTTTTCGATTTGAGCTAGGCGTTCACTAACAGAAACTTGTTCGTCTTCAATGTCTTTTAGATTACTTTGAAGTGAACTAAGCTGCTCCTCTAAAACCGAGTAGGCTTGAGTAGGTTCTGTCTGATCTTCAGTTGCCTCTGTGATCGCTGTATCAAGCCCTGACAATTCAGCTTGAAGACGGCGGACATGGTTCCCATCACTTTCTGGGAGAAGATAAGTTTTATTCAAGCGTTCAAGGTCTTGAACCAAAACCTGATTATTTTCTTTCAAGTGATTGAGGTAGGTTGGAAGCGTTGAAAGGAGACTTTCAACGACTTTTTGGGCAGCTATTTCACGCGTGAAGATATCGTAGAGCGCATTAATCTCTTCTTGGATTTGTGTATTTTCATACTCTGCATTATCCAATTCCAACTGGCGGATGTTTTCTTGATTATTTTTCAAGGATTCATGTAAAAGTTGGAAGCGTGACTCGATGTCCGTTTCAGTAAAGTGATAATTAGCATCCAAGAGTTTACGGTAGCCTTCCTCCAAATCTTCCAATTGTTCTGGAAGTTCTGTTGACAAAGTCTTCACGAGAGATGGAACACGATCAACGATATGTGTCAAAGCGAGAATATGATTTTCAGTTGAATCAAGAATTGCTGCAGCTTCAACTGGGTCACCTGAAGAGTTCAAGGTTACAAATTGAGAAAACTCTGACTGGATATTCTCCAATTGTTTCTCAATTTCAGGAAGGGCTTTACCATACTGTTCCGAATTTTCTGCTATGGTATGTTGCAGATTTTCAAATAAGTCCAAAGCATGCAGAACACGTCCGCTATTCTTAGACTCTTGTTTTTCAAGCTCTGAAAGCGCATTGCGAATCGCCGCAATGTCTTCTTCAATTAAATCAATTTGACTTTCGATTTGATCGATTTGGTGAGTCGCTTTGAAAAAGCGAAAAGAATTATTGTAGCCTTCAGCCTCAAACAGGTTATTTTCAATATCAGCAAATGAGTTAAGGGATAAATCAACCCATTTTTGATTCCATTCACGGAAGGTTACCTGACTTTGACCAATCAAATGCATGTTTTTAACCGCTTCAACCTCATCATTTACAGGAAGGTTGTAGAGTTCTTCTTTTCTTTCTTCGAGGGCCGTCAATCTACTTACATTACGCTTACGTAGGAAGATTGCCGCTACATAAGCTAGAATCAAAATGACTGCAATCGCAACCATTAGATAAATTAGTTGTCCATTAGACATATCAAACTCCTTTTATACTAGAAACAATCGTATTGATTATATCATATTTTTTAGGTCATGGGAACTATTTCCCACATTTTTTAGACGTCAAGGGTACTGTAAACGGCATTTTCTTCGATAAATTCACGGCGAGGTTCAACTCGGTCCCCCATCAACATATCAAAGATTTTATCTGCTTCGGCAGCATCATCTACCGAAACACGCGCCATCAAGCGATGTTCAGGATCCATGGTAGTTTCCCACAATTGGTGGTCATCCATTTCTCCCAAACCTTTATAACGTTGGATGGTTGGTTTTGAACGCCCTTCACTGTGACGTGCTAAGGCTTCTTGGAGTTTAATTTCTTGATCTGCACCAGGTTGAATGTATTCTTTGATCTCACTTCCAACTTTAACCCCATAGATTGGTGGTTGGGCAATATAAACATAACCAGCTTCTAAGATTGGTTTCATGTAGCGGTAAATCAAGGTTAACAAGAGGGTCCGAATGTGGGCTCCATCGACATCGGCATCAGTCATCAAAACGAGCTTTTGGTAACGAGCCTTAGTGACATCAAATTCTGCACCAAATCCTGTTCCCATGGCTGTAAAGAGACTCCGAATTTCTTCGTTGGCAAGAATTTTATCCATGCTAGCCTTTTCAACGTTTAAGATCTTACCACGAATTGGCAGGATAGCTTGGAATTCACGGTTACGACCAGATTTAGCTGATCCACCAGCTGAGTCTCCCTCAACGATGAAGAGTTCTGTTTCAGCTGAGTTGTTTGAAGAACAGTCTGCTAGTTTTCCTGGAAGGTTCGAAATTTCCAAACCAGATTTCTTGCGAGTGACTTCACGCGCACGCTTGGCAGCTACACGAGCCTTGGCAGCCAAAATCCCTTTTTCCACGATGCGCTTGGCAATCTGCGGATTTTCCATGAGAAAATCAGAGAAGGCATCGCTGAAGAGACGATTGGTAATCTTAACCACTTCGCTATTGCCCAGTTTGGTCTTGGTTTGTCCTTCAAACTGCGGATTTGGATGCTTGACAGAAATCACAGCAGTTAATCCTTCACGGACATCTTCCCCTGTCAGGTTGTCTTCATTGTCTTTTAGCAGCTTATTTTTGCGGGCATAATCATTGATAACACGCGTCAGTGCTGTACGGAAACCTTGCTCATGCGTTCCGCCTTCATGGGTGTGAATGTTATTGGCGAAACTCATGACGTTTTCGTGGTAACCGGTTGTGTACTGCATGGCTACTTCAACGGTAATATCATCCATCTCACCGTCTGTGTAGATTGGTGTGTCAAAGATAACATCCTTGTTCTCGTTGATATATTCAACGTAGCTAGCTATCCCACCCTCATAGTGGTAATGTTTAGTCTGTTCGAGACCTTCACGCTTGTCTGTGATTGAAATTCGAAGTCCTCGGTTCAAAAAGGCTAATTCTTGAACTCGTTTGTTTAATTTTTCAAAGTCAAAAGAGGTTGTTTCTGTAAAAATCTCTGGGTCTGGTGTGAAGTGAACTGTTGTTCCAGTTTCATCCGTATCTCCAACCACCTCAAGATCAGCAACAACATGACCACGACGATATTCTTGGTAATGAATCTTACCGTTTTTATGAACATGAACATCTAGTTGCGTTGAAAGAGCGTTTACTACTGATGAACCTACACCGTGCAATCCACCTGAGACCTTGTATCCGCCACCGCCGAATTTTCCTCCAGCGTGAAGGACTGTAAAGACGGTCTCAACAGCGGGACGTCCTGTCTTTTCCTGAATGTCAACAGGAATTCCACGACCATCATCCACAACAGTGATGGAATTATCTGGCTCAATAAAGACTTGGATATGACTTGCAAATCCAGCCAGGGCTTCGTCAATTGAATTATCAACAATTTCCCAGACTAGGTGGTGAAGACCTTCTTTTGAAGTAGATCCAATATACATACCTGGACGCATACGAACGGCTTCCAGCCCCTCCAAAACTTGAATTTGACTGGCATCATAATCCTGTGCCTGTTGATTTTTGATTTCTTCTGTCATTTTTTCCCTTTTCTTACATGTCTATTGCTTGTCTCAGTGTCGCAACGTTTTTAAAAAGATAGGCATCTAAGCCGGCAGCTTTACCTGCTTCTACATCAATATTCCTGTCTCCAATGACCAAACCGGATGAGATATGATATTTATCACGTAAATAAATCATGGACTCAGGATCTGGTTTCCGTTTAAAGCCAGAACTGGCAGTCACTACTTCTGTGAAGTAGTTCGCTATCTGGGTCTTGGCAAGAAGTTCTAGCACTTGGTCATTTCGATGAGAAACCAAGAAATGACGACCGCCCTTGTCAGAGATGTCTTTGAGTAACTCAGGAATTCCCTCAAACAAGACTGGGTGCTCTAGCTCACGCGCTTCATTTTCTTTGTAGTTTTCTAAAAAATCTTCGATATCTGGGGCAAACTTCTCGATGGCAAAAGCTGTCGAAACCTTCAAAGCTTCGTAGACCCGGTCATGCTCTTGCTCTATTCCGTATTGGGCTAAGGTTTCTACAAAGGCTGCTGTAGAAGTCTCATAATTATCCAATAGGGTACCACCTAAATCCCATATGTAGTCGTGATATTTCATACCCTTCATTATACCATTTTTTTATGAAAAAAGCGATGATTTCCTAGATTTTTCCAAGCAAAAACGAGAGCCGAACTCTCGTCTTACTGTTAATTTCCAAAGACATCTCGATAGAGCATACCGACTCGTAAACTTTCAGCATCTCCTCCCAACTGCTCTACCAACTCATAGGCAAAGGCAAGGGCAGTTGACGGTCCTCGGCTGGTTGTTAGATTGCCATCCACAACTACTGTTTCCTTTTGGTAAATTCCGTCAGTAATTTGCTCCTGAACACCGTCATAACAGGTAAAGCGCTTGTCTTTCAGGACACCTGCTTGATGGAGGGCGATTGGAGCTGCACAGATAGCCGAAATCTTCTTTCCTTCTTGGTCAAAGGCTTGAATTTCAGAAATGAGGGCTTGATTATCCCGTAGATTTGCTGATCCAGGCATGCCACCTGGAAGAACGAGCAAGTCATAGTCGGACAAATCGCCATCAAAGATATGGTCGGCTTTTACCTGAATGTCATGCGATCCTGTCACCTGCTCTTCAAATCCTACCATATCACAAGAAATGTTTGCTCGACGCAAGACATCGACAACTGTCAAGGCTTCGATTTCTTCAAAACCCTGAGCCAAGATAACTGCTACTTTTGCCATAGTGGCCTCCTTATTTGATTTGTTTTAGGACAACTTTCTTTCGTTTGAATGGAACTTTTCCACTTTTCTCTTCTGCTAGATTGGTCTGGTAACTCATAGACAAGAGGAGACCGACACCGATGAGGTTACTAATAATTGCGGATCCCCCTTGAGAAATAAATGGTAGAGGAATCCCTGTCAAAGGAAGTAAGCCTGTCACGGCACCGATATTTTCAAAGATATGGAAGAGCAACATCATGATAAAGCCAGTCGAAATGTAGGTGTAGAACTGGTTATTTGACCTGAGCGTAATCTTCAACATCCGGTAAATAAGAAGCAAGTACAGGGCAACCACAAAGACCGAACCAATGAAGCCAAAGTCTTCAGCAATCACCGTAAAAATCATATCACTCTCACGTACTGGAATGAGGAGATTGGACACATTAAAACCTTGTCCAAACAAGCCACCACTTCCAATCGCAATTTGCCCCTGCGCCTGTTGGTAAGTTGTTGTTTGCGCAAAGTCAAAGGGATTGAGCCAGGCCAAAATACGGTTAATCTGGTAAGTTGGCATCCCAATCTGATGTAAGAAGGCACGTCCATCCTTGCTTATAAAGATGGCCATGAAGCCTGCAACCGCAGTCACTCCTGTCGCAAAAACAGGAATGATAATCTTCCACGAAACACCTGAAAGGAGAACCATACCTGCAAAAATAGCTACAAAGACCAAGGCAGTCCCTAAGTCACTTTGTAGGGCTAAGAGGATCAAGACTGGGATGGTAAAGGCAATCATCCAACCAATCAATAGGAAATCCAAAGGGATGGTTCGCCTCCACTCTTTGTGCTTTTGAGTGAATCTTACAATAGCTCGAGCCAACATCAAGATATAGGAAATCTTCATGAACTCCGATGGCTGGAAAAGTGTCGTTCCACCAATCGATACCCAGTTCTTGGCACCTGTTGACGCTACAAGATTTGGATTGTAGAAAACAAGAGGTAGGACCATCAAAGCTAGCCCTAGACCATAAAGATAGGGAGTCACCTTCCATAAAAACTCTGTATTGAAGAACATGACCACAAAACCAATGACAAGGCCCAAGGAAATCCAAGCGATTTGCTGGCCTAGTATTGGTAACACATTATTTGGATAGTCATGACTAACTGC
This sequence comes from bacterium, assembly GCA_905221365.1. GTDB lineage: Bacteria > Bacillota > Bacilli > Lactobacillales > Streptococcaceae > Streptococcus. Next base: position 21,054 of record CAJNCX010000007.1, on the reverse strand, counting down.
TATATAAATGGCTACTACTCCAATCACCAGTAAACAAAACACTGGTAGGAGGAGGCTATAATCGACTCGAGAGTCGAAGGAACGTTTCATATTTTTTACCTTTTCTCTTTCTGGGATTTTTCTTTCATTCTATTGCGACGAGATTGGAGAAAATCAGCTACAGCAGGCTCTAGCTGTTCTCTAGAAAGAACCTGAACAGCCCTTTCTTTTGACAAGGCTTGGGCGATTTGTTTGCCGTAACGTTTGCTGACGACACGACTGTCTAGGATTACAGCAACCGAACCTTGGTTGGGACGTCTAACAGTACGCCCCAAGGCTTGTTTTAGCCGAATGATAGCCATCGGCAACTGATAATCATAGAAGGGATTTTTCCCTTCTTGGCGCAGTTCTTGGTTTAATTTTTTGGTTAAAGGCTCTTGGGGATTTTGGAAAGGCAATCTCGGAATCACTTGGATCACACAAGGATGGGTTGAAAAATCAACTCCTTCCCAGAAACTACCTGTTCCAAGCAAGATCTGGCGTTCGCCTTTTTCAAAACGTTTTTTCAGTTGGCTTGGTTCCCCATTTTTGTACTGAGCCAGATGCGGTTGGTCGAGCAGGTCCGAAACTGCCAGCAGCATTTCTTTTGAAGTAAACAAAACCAATAAGGGTTCTTGAAAGGCTTGTAACCTTCGGATAACAGAAGCCACTTCACTAGCATAGTCAAAAGGCGGAACTTCTGTCACAAGAGGAAAGTCATTGACTAGAAAGACTTCTTGTTGCCCCTGTTTTGCTAAATCAAGCTTAACAAGCGGAGCATCTGGAAATCCCAATAAATCTGCTAAGGAAATCCGATTGCTGATTTCAAGAGTAGCCGATACTCCTAGGAGCCTACAATCTTCTGGCAATAAATCTGCTAGTATAAAGCGGCCTTTTTTGCTTGAACAAATCAAGACATCCTTGCTAGACTTCTCAGTCGCAGCAAGCCAAAATTCACGGTCCGAGGTGAAAAAGTTTGCAATTTCTCGATACTCTGGGAGAGCTAACTCCGAGAAATGCTGGCGCAACTCTTCAAGAGAATCCAACCACTTTCCATTCTTCAGGCCTGACTGATAGTGCTCTATCAAGTAACGACATTCAAAGCCGATACTCTCAAGTAAGCGTTTCTGAACCAAATCTTCCTCTGTCTCCAAGGACTTATCAAGCTGGGTTACAAGATCCTCAAGGTGATAAGCCTGCTGGGCTAGATTTTCAAGAGCTAGCAGCATTTTTTGAGCCTCATCTAAGATCACCAATCGGTTGTCGACAAACTCTTGATTGTCTTCCAAACGAGTGACCAGATAGGCATGATTGGTTAAGAGAACGCGACTGGTCTTGGCCTTGTCCTGCCCTCGTTTCCAAAAATCCTCTGTAGCAAATAGACTTTTCTTTGAAAGTTTGCCATCGTGGACTAGTTCTGGCAGAAAATGCTGGTAGCGATAAAGCTGCCCGATTTCGTCCAAGTCACCAGTCTCTGTCTCCGTTAGCCAGATGAGCAGTTGCATTTTAAATCGTGTGAAAAGGCGATTGGACTCAGATCGATGGAGGACTTGGTGAAAAGCATCCAGTTTCAAGTAATTTTGAGGTCCCTTGAGACTATGAATCTCCAGATGGAAGACCTCTTTTAAGCGCTGACCTTCTTCTTGCATGATTTGATTTTGAAGAATTTTGGTCGGAACGCTCACTAGGATACCTGCTTGACTCTCCAAGTTCAAAGCTGGAAGGAGATAACCATAAGTCTTGCCTAGTCCCGTTTGGGCTTGGATAAAGGAAGTCTGGTGTTCTTCCAATAATTGCTCAACCTTCTCCGCAAATTCCATCTGTTGCGGTCGCTCCTCAAGCCCCAATAAAGAAATGTTTTTAGCAAAATCTTTGGATAACTTTCGTGGGACTAAGGCTTTGCTTTCCTTTTTGAGGAAAAGCCCATGAAGTTCCATCAAGTCTGGCGAAGATAAGAGAGATTGTTGCTGATAGACCTCCTCAATCACCAGATAACTTTCATAGAGAAGGTTGTCTGCAAGGTTTAATAAGCTTTCTAAAAGCCCTTTAGGTAGCTCAAAAAGTTTTTGACGCATGTAAAGCAAGAGTTCAGCTGTTGCCTGAGCATCTGACAGGGCAGTATGGGCATGTTCCAGCTCAATGCCCAACTCTTGACAAAGGATACCTAAGTTATACTTTTCAAACTGAGGATACAGAACTTGGGCAAGCTCAACTGTATCCACTCGCGGTGTGCGCAATTCATATCCTTCAAAAAAGAGAAATTCTGCAAGAAGGTTAGCATCAAACTGTACATTGTGCGCAACAAAAATACCGTCCTTAACCAATTCAAAAATTTTTCCAGCCACCTGAGAAAATTCTGGTGCCGTAGCCAAACGCTGATCGGTCAGACCCGTTAATTCTTTGATATGAGAATCCAAGGGTTCGTGGGGATTGACATCGGTCGCATACTGATCGATGATTTCGCCATCCTCAATCACCACAATGCCTACTTGAATAATTTTTGCCTTGCTTCCGGTGCTGGTCGCTTCTAAATCAACGACCACATACCGATCATTTCTCGCATTCATCATTAAAAATTATATCAAAAAAAGCATGATTTGACACCCCTCAACTTTGATAACAGTCTCGCTTTAATTGCGAGTTTGAGTAAAAATCAAGACCTTAAAAGAGAGAATTTCACGCAAGTTCAGTAGTTGGTCGCTGGTTCTGAGGTATTTGAAAACCTTATCAACAAAGCTACATCAACATAAAAAGACAACTAAGGTATTAGCTGCCTTTTTGAGATATTTTTTTCATTATTTTGGGAAGATGACTGCTGATTTCCGTCGGTAAGACCACATAATGTTCTTGAGCTAATTCTTGGGCTATAGCTGAATGAAGATGAGTCGCTGCTACCACTCGATCGTAGAGACTAGCTTGTTTAAACTGGCCTGCAAATCCTGCAATCATTCCAGCCAGAGTATCTCCCATTCCCCCAGTTGCTTGGTAGGGGCCTCCAACTTCTAATTGATAATATTCAGGCTGCCCAGCTTGCCAGATACGAGTTGCTGGACCTTTCTCGACTAGAATCGTTCCTTGAGGGAAAGAAGTCAAAGCACTAGCTGTTGTACCTTCGTTTTGTTTTTCAATCGTAATTCCAGACAGTTTTTCCCACTCCTTTTGGTGGGGAGTTAGGATAAACTGGCTAGAAGGAAATGACAGACTTATCCTAGCGAGAATAGTCAAGGCACCTCCGTCTACAATCAAAATCTGATTCTGTCTTAAGCTAGCAAAGACCTGTTTGACTAGTTCTTCTCCAAAAGTATCGTCTCGTAAACCAGGTCCCAATAAGACAACTTCTGCCCTCTCCAATTGCTCTTTTAACAATTGCTGGTCTTGAAGAGAGAAGGCCATAGCCTCAGGTAAATGACTGTGCAGAGCCGGAATATTCTCCTTATCCGTGCCAACAGTCACCAACCCTGCCCCACTTTTGACAGCTGCAATGGCTGACATGATGATAGCTCCCCCATATGGATAAGTCCCTCCCAGCAAGAGCAGACGCCCGTAATCTCCCTTATGGCTGTGACGAGAACGTTCAATAATGACTTTTTCTAATAAAGCTTGATCAATCACTTTCATCGTTTTTTCCTCTCACTCCATTATACTACAATTGCGAGAATCCGTTTGAAATAAAAAAGAATGCTGATAAATCAATATTCCTGTTATATTCATAACTAGAGAAATAAACTATTTTTACTGTTTAGCTACCAAAAAGCTACCAATAAATTTGGAATCATTTTTAATATGACTTTTAGTAATATACCTTATCACTGGGTTTCTGATAAATTAACTACTACTGTCGACAATTTTACATGTATATCACTTATTTTATCCTACCTTTCTATGGTATAATAGATAATAATATAATTAATCTGCAATAGGTGAGGTTTATGAGTTATACCAAAAGTCAAGTATCAAATTTTCTAAATGATAAAATTCTCTTTAGATTCACAATTTCTAGCGATTTTATCATTGACTTTCACGAACACGAAGAGGTTTTTACATTTGATGAGCTTGAAAAAATATAAAAAGTAACTTTACTTATTGGAGTTCAATTTACGATATAGCTCCCAATAATTTTATGTCAAATTGGAAAGCTCTGAATGATAAGTTTAATTCAATAAAAAAATATATTTTTGAGCTTGAAGAATTAAATATTGACAACATAAATAACCAACTTTACTATAATTTATCAAGCAATCGAGAATCAAGAGAACAAGACAAGATGGTTTACATATTATCAATAAGTTCTCCTATTGATAAAGATTCAGAAATTCGTAAAATAAAAAGCTTTGTTTCTTTCTATATTCAACAATCTCAAAATAATCTTGATGAAGCTATCAGAAGTTTTATCTATCTATCAAAAAACAATTATCAAATAGGTTCCTATTTTTCAAGCGCCAACAAATATAATTATTATCCAGCGCTATATTTACTTAGAAAAGACTTCTCAAATATTAAAGAAAATATTTCTGATTTTGAAGCAAATATAGTAACTCCTATAACTAACAAGTTGAAAGATATTTCAGATAACTCTGAAGTACAGTATAAAGAAATTACAACTTTCATAGAAGATAAGCATAATCAAATTCAGATACAATATGATGAAAAAGTTTCTGAGTTTGCCGAATTTAAAAAATCTCTCGACGACTGGCAAAAAGAAAAGCATGAAAAAATTAAAGCTTTAGAGGACACTTATGAAAACAAGCTTTCTTTAGAAGCGCCAGAAATACTTTGGAAAAAACGCTCCAAAGAGCATCAAATGCTAGCAAAAAAATGGACATGTTTCCTCATTTATGCAGTCATAGCTTTAATATTTGCTCTAGTAGGGTTAGTTGTCGTAATACACTCTTATTTAAATAGTATTCAAAGTGAGCTCCCGTTTATATCGGAATCATTTATACTGATTTCAGTGATTTCATTTTTTATTTACATTGTTAGAATATTGATAAAAATTGTTATGTCAAATCATCATTTAGCTACAGAATATAAACAAAAAGCTGCTTTGACAAGATTCTATCAAGCTCTTACCAAAGCTGGAACCGACATCGAAAAAGAAGAACGATTAATAATTATTAACTCACTATTTAGTAAAGTTGAAACTGGACTAGTAAAAACAGATACTTCAAATGATAGTGATGCAATTTTAGCTCTTTTATCTAAGAATCTAAAATAAAAACACTAATTCAAATTCCTAAATGTTTTATTACGGGAATACATAAAAAAAGAATGTTGATAGGACATTCTTTTTTTATTCATTTGAGAAAACTAGGGATTAAGTATGTTTTGCTACCAATTTTTATTTTTTCAAACTAACTTCATAGGAACTGATAAATCTCTTTAATTCGTCTTTTGTATTTTTCATTTGAACAAGAGATTTTTTTAGTTCCTTTTGGTTTTTCTTGTCCATACCTAATTCGTTGTCATAGTCAAGGTTCTCTAAATTTAAAATCGAATTATTGAACTCATTATAAAAGGTTTTTGCCAGTTCAATATCATTATTTTTATTTAGTACAAAAACTTTTACGACAGTTAGTAACTTCGAACATAATATAATATTTTGTGTAGGGTTAACCAACACTTCTTTTACCAGTACAAAAGTGCTACTACTCATCATACCAATATTTAATCCTAATAAGGCACCACCACCAGCTATTACCATTGTGCCACCTGCAACTCCTAAACCACCAGCTGCAATAGCACCTCCTCCGATATATGCTAAAACAGCATTTGTTAATGCAGCTCCATAAAGTCCTGAAAATTGACTTCCGAATAATGCCACTGCAATTTGTGGCGCAAATACTGCTCCGATACCGGTAAATAATAATGCTAAACCTAGACTTGCTAAAGCTGTGTTAATGAAAAATTCTTTTTTTTTAGTTATTTTCCCAAAAGATTTTTTATAAATTTTTTTCATTTCTGAATACAGCTCTTTGGACATAAAGTTGCTAACAATAAATTCTTCTAACCACGAATTTTTTGAATTAAATTTTAATTTACTTTTTTTATCGCTTATATTCAGTGGATAATATGGTTCAAAAACATATGTCTCTAAAGTAACTAAATCAAGCCAAATGGAATTCGACTCAACTTCTTTCCTAGAAATCCAATTTTTTAATTCCTCTTCATCTTTTACCCACTCAATAATATAATCTTGGTATGTCTCTGAAAAAACTAACTCAATACCATTTTGCCATTCATTCAACCATTTTGTCTTTTCTTCTTTTAAAGTTTGATTTTTCTCATTTTTAATATCTTCAACGGTTTTTAAAAACTGAAAATTATAGAGAATTTTCGTTTGTTCCATATCTAAGCCTAGTAATTCTAGTGCTTCCATATTTACACTCCTTCTAAATTTTATATAGATAGTTCAAGTTATTTTACCGATAATAATTAATCTTTCTTATTAATCAAATATTGCTTTAAAACACTAATAATTTCTTTTTTCTCCTTTTCTGTCAATTCATACTCTCTCAATAAACTAACAATTTCTTCTAGTCCATCATCACGTCCTTTTAAAATTTCAAAAGACGTACCAAAGATTTCAGCTAATTTTTCTACTGTTTCATCTTTCGGATTTCTCCCTCCATTTTCCCACCTAGCGTACTGGGCTTGAGCTACACCTAACTTTTCAGCAACTTCTGATTGAGTAAGTCCTATGTTCAGACGGGCTTTTTTTATATTGTCTTTCAACATTTTAAAATTCCTTTCGCTTTTCTATTGACCTATAACTAAAATGGTTGTATTATAGTTATATAACCTTTTTGGTTATATAACTATAAAAACATTGCAGGTAATACTAGTCCGCTTATGAATATGGAAAAACACCCCAGAAAGCTCTGCAAAGCATTCTGAGGCTTTCGTTTAAAACCAATATGATTATACCAAAATGGTAATAAAAAGTCCATAAGAAGCGAAATTTAGCTAGCTAAGGATATTATGGCTACTACACAGTAAATGTCAGAAAAATTGGCAATACTTACTCCTACCATTCGCCTAGTTTAGAGATTGCGAGACAAGAGCAAGGGCGCAAGCCGAAGGCAATGCGCCCGAAGCACGCAGTTCTCTCAATCTCTAAAAAAGCTGGCGTTTCTAACAGCCAGCAAACAGATACACTTAAGGCAACGCCCTAAGTAACGTGTCGTCAGCAAAACTCAATAGTAACATTGACCTACGCATTTAGCAATTATAGAAAGGAGGCGTTACAGATGAAAAATAACCTTCAAGCACTAAGAGAATATCAAAGCCGAGTAGATTTATCAGAACTAGAAAAATCTATTTATATCAGTATCGACCGACTAACAGTAATCCTTGATAGAGACAACTGTTCTCTAAGACGTATATTTTGGGAATTAAGAAATTCTATCGATTCTATTATTCAAGAATTTAGCATTCAAGCAAATCTAAAAGAAGATTATTTTACACTTTATAAAATGATAAATGAGGATAGTATTAATCTAATTTTCTTCCAATTATCAACCTATGGTGGTTATCAAGTCATACGTTTAGACTTCAACCCAAACTCGCTTAAAGAATTTGGAGGTCTTCAAGTATGGCGACAGATTATGAATTATGCTCGATTAAATGGATTAGATGTTAGACTATCACGCTTAGACCTTGCTTTTGATATCTTTAACAGACCAGAAATAGTCTTTTTACAACATATCAAAAAGGAGGCTCGGACCTCCTTCTACACTATTTCCCCTTAAATTCCGCAAAGGTCTGTAAGATTTTAGCTGCTACTGCTGGAGAAGGCTCTCCTTTTAGCTCTAACGTTTCATCTGCATATGGAGTAAGACCAGCAAAATCTCCTATCTGAATAGAATAGAGAGAGGTTTTAAACAGTTCAATATCGTTTTGGTCATTTCCAAAAGCAATGAAGTTCTCTCCACATAACTTTTCAACAGTTGTCGCCTTATGAGTGTCCAAGGGATTAACATAAAGGCACTTTTCATGGGCATGATAGGACAGATGAGCCAGCTCCAGTCTTTCTAACTGACCAAGCAGGTCATCAAGCAAATCCTCGTGGTCGCCCATATAAACGACTACCTTAATCGGAGTACCCAAGTCCTCGAGTTTCTGATGACGAGCGACCTTTAGGGGATCCACACTGGAGATAAATGGAATCTTCTCCACAATCTGACCACTATAGTTAAAGCAATCATCTACAAAGAAAGGGAGATTATAGGTCTGACAATAATCCACTAGCGCCTGATAAACTCTAGCATCGAGATTCCTTTCAAAGATAGTCTGCCCCAGATGGTAGGCTACGCCTCCATTCAAACCTATGACCAAGCGCTGACTGATTTCAGGGCCTAATAAACCCAAGCAATCCCGATAAGAGCGAGCTGATGCAAACACAAGCTCATGACCATAATCTTCAGCCTTTAAAAGAACCTGCTGAATCTCCTCATCTATGGTCATATAGTCGAAAGACAGAGTCCCATCTAGGTCAAATACGAATTTCATCTTCCTAGTCCTTGTTCAGTGTACGAAGCGCTGCCTGATAGGTTTGCTCCATTAGCATAGTGATGGTCATAGGTCCAACTCCACCAGGTACAGGTGTGATATGACTGGCAAGTGGTGCAACAGCATCATAGTCAACATCTCCACAAAGCTTGCCATTTTCATCTCGGTTCATCCCAACGTCAATGACAACCGCTCCTGGTTTGACAAAGTCAGCTGTCACAAACTTAGCGCGACCGATAGCTACGACAAGGATATCCGCCTTAGCAGCAACCTTAGCAAGATGATGGGTGCGTGAGTGGGTCAAGGTCACTGTTGCATTTTTAGCCAAAAGAAGTTGAGCCATCGGTTTTCCAACGATATTTGAGCGACCGATAACAACCGCATTTTTACCTTCTAGATCAATCCCATACTCATGAAACATCTCCATAATTCCTGCAGGTGTCGAAGGAATCATAACTGGATGGCCAGACCAGAGGCGTCCCATGTTTAGGGGATGGAAACCATCCACGTCTTTTTCCGGGTCAATGGCTAATAAAACTGCCTCTTCATCGATATGTTTGGGTAAAGGTAACTGAACCAAAATCCCATGCCAAGCTGAATCTTGATTGTATTTAGCAATCAAGTCCAACAATTCCGCTTGGGTAATGGTCTCAGGAACTCGCACTACTTCACTACGGAAGCCAGCAGCGAGAGCTGACCGTTCCTTGTTGCGAACGTAGACTTGGCTGGCAGGATTGTCCCCCACCAAAATCACCACCAAGCCTGGAACTAAACCTGTTTCTTCTTTTAGTTTAGCCGTCTTTTCAGCCAACTGTCCTTGTAACTTAGCTGCAAGAGCCTTCCCATCAATAATCTGTGCCATATTTCTTCTCTTTTCTATCAAATATCCTCTATTATATCAAAAAATGACTTGGCATTCTAACACTTCTTGACTAATAGACCTTATAGTTTGAAACTATAAGAAAAAGCTCTTATCGAGCTTTTAGTGCCTATTTATCTTAGGCAAGTCTATCATGCTTTCTTTTTGACCTTGGGAGCAGGCAAAACTTCGTACATATCCTTGATTAGTCTCGCTAGAAATAACTTGTCTTCAAGGTCTTCTAGTAAAATCATCTCCTTGGCTCCTTCATAAGGACGTTCAAGTCTTGTCTGTCCCAGTTGCTCCATGACTACCTTCACAGGCTTCAATAACAAACGATTATCATAGATTCCCCCAATAATCTTCCCACGATAATAAAGGATATACTCTCCCATCATTGGACGATAACTCATCTCCTCTAGCTCTGATAGCTGCTCGAGAATAAAATCTAAATATTCCTTACTTGAAGCCATGATTTCTACTCCACTTCTTCTAAAAATGAGGTCTTACAAAACCTTACTCAAAAAATCCTTGGTCCGTTGTTCTTGGGTTTGGTCAAAAATCTCCTCTGGCCTTCCATCTTCAACAACAACCCCATCCGCCATAAAGATAACACGGTCTGCTACCTCACGCGCAAAGCCCATTTCATGAGTCACAATCACCATGGTCATCCCCGACTTAGCAAGGTCTTGCATAACAGCTAGAACTTCCCCAACCATCTCAGGGTCTAGGGCTGAAGTCGGTTCATCAAAGAGCAAAACATCTGGTTCCATAGCCAAACCACGTGCAATGGCAATCCGTTGTTGCTGCCCACCTGACAAACTCTGTGGATAGGCCTTTGCCTTATCTGGTAGACCAACTTTTTCTAGCAGTTCTTGGGCTCTTTTCTCCGCTACTTCCTTGCTTTCTCCTTTGGTTTTTATTGGTGACAAGGTGATATTTTCCATCACCGTCATATTGGGAAAGAGGTTGAATTGTTGGAATACCATGCCCATCTTTTCACGCATAGCAAAAAGATCATTCTTCTTATCCGTAATATCGACTCCTTCAAAGATAACCTTTCCCTTACTTGCTTCCTCGAGAAGATTCATCGAACGAAGGAGAGTTGATTTCCCGCTCCCTGACGGACCGATAATCACCACAACTTCCCCTCTTTTAATCTCAAGGTCAATCCCTTTCAAGACTTCATTCTTCCCAAAAGACTTATGCAAGCCTTCAATTTTTATCAAGGTTTCTATCATTATTTCTTGTCTCCTTGTCCAATGTAATTTTCAAATGCCTTCAAAACCACTGTCAAAACAGAAGTCATAATCAAGTAATAAAAGGCTGCAAATAAGAGAGGCGTTAAAGGTAGATAGGTTGTCGTTGCTACCGTCGTAGCTCCATTCCAAAGTTCCATGACTCCGATTGTTGACAAAAGCGAACTATCCTTGATAATGGTGATAAATTCATTTCCCAATGCTGGAAGAATATTTTTGATTGCCTGTGGCAAAATGACATAACGCATAGCATTTTTGGGACGAATACCCAAGGAATAAGCCGCCTCCAATTGTCCTTTAGGAACTGCATTGATCCCTGCACGAACGGTTTCAGACACATAGGCACCACTATTCATCGAGATAATCAGAATACCTGGAATTAAGCGGGAAAGGTCCACACCTAAAATCCCTACTTGAATAGTGGGCGCATCGATATGCATGAGGGCAAAAGCAATCATAATTTGCACCATCATCGGTGTTCCTCGGAAAATCCATACATAGAAATTCGCAAACCAGACAAGAGGCTTAAAACGTGAGCGTTGAGCAAAGGCCAATAAGACACCTAGAATGGTACCGAAAAAGACTACCAGAATTGAAATCACTACAGTGATAAGAGCTCCGTAATTAAAATAAGGTAAATACTTTGGTAAAAAGGAAAAATTCATATAAACTCAACTTTCTAAATATCAGATTGTATGATTATAACATAATCTGAATTAAAATACAAACCTTATTTCCTTTTTCCAACAAATATTTTTAAGGAAATGATAAATAGCAATAAATCTTAGTTTTTTCTAGTCAACTTCCCGTGGTTTATGGTAAAATAGTAACGATAAGAAATGGAGGAGAATCATAATGGAATCACATTTGGTTAGAATCATCAACCGCCTAGAAGCTATGACAAAAGATGGCGGAAATCTAAAACGTAATTTTGAACGTGAAGGAGTTGTTGTTGCAGAAGTTGCATACAGCTATGACGAAGAAAATGGATCACTCTTCACCCTTCGCGATGTTGAAGCGCGTGAAACCTATACCTTTGATAGCATTGACTTGATTGCAATGGAGATCTACGAACTCCTTTACTAATAAAAAAGCAGCAGGGAAAACCTGACTGATGAACGAGAATCCTTTTTGTCCCTGCAAATGGGATTTTTTCTTACCCTCATAAGCAAAGATTTTCTTATAGAACTTCTCTCGAAATCTCCCTAACCCAATCTTTTTACTTGCTTTACACCTTAATCATGCTATAATGAGAGTATAAAACTTTGACTATTTTTGACCTTTTGTCAGGCCAAGGATAAGAATGAAATGAGGTAGATGTATGCTCTGTCAAAACTGTAAAATAAACGACTCAACAATTCATCTGTATACCAATATCAATGGACAGCAAAAACAAATTGATCTCTGTCAAAATTGCTATAAAATTATCAAAACAGACCCAAACAATACCCTCTTTAAAGGAATGACTGACCTAAACAATCGTGACTTTGATCCTTTCGGAGACTTTTTCAATGATTTGAACAATTTCAGACCTTCTTCTAATAACATCCCTCCCACTCAATCAGGTGATGGTCACGGTGGAAATGGGGGTTATGGACCTCAAAACCGCGGCCCACTTCAAACACCTCCTAGCCAAGAAAGAGGACTCCTAGAGGAATATGGTATCAACGTAACTGAGATTGCCCGTCGTGGGGATATTGACCCTGTTATCGGTCGAGATGAGGAGATTATCCGTGTTATCGAAATCCTCAACCGTCGAACAAAAAACAATCCTGTCCTCATCGGAGAACCAGGTGTTGGTAAAACAGCCGTTGTCGAAGGTTTAGCTCAGAAGATTGTCGATGGCGATGTTCCCCATAAACTCCAAGGCAAGCAAGTTATCCGTTTGGATGTGGTTAGTCTAGTTCAAGGAACAGGTATTCGAGGTCAATTTGAAGAGCGTATGCAAAAGCTCATGGAAGAAATCCGCAAACGCGAGGACATCATTCTCTTTATCGATGAAATCCATGAAATTGTTGGTGCAGGATCTGCTGGCGATGGCAATATGGATGCAGGCAATATCCTCAAACCTGCCCTTGCCCGTGGTGAATTGCAACTGGTCGGTGCCACTACTCTCAATGAATACCGTATCATTGAAAAAGATGCTGCTCTAGAGCGCCGTATGCAGCCTGTCAAGGTAGATGAACCAACTGTCGAAGAAACCATTACTATCCTCAAAGGGATTCAAAAGAAATACGAAGACTACCATCATGTCAAGTACACAGACGCTGCTATCGAAGCTGCTGCCAATCTTTCCAACCGCTACATCCAAGACCGCTTCTTGCCAGACAAGGCTATTGACCTGTTGGATGAAGCTGGTTCTAAGATGAATCTGACTCTGAACTTTGTCGATCCTAAAGTGATTGACCAGCGTTTGATTGAAGCTGAAAATCTCAAATCTCAAGCTACACGAGAGGAAGACTTTGAAAAAGCTGCCTACTTCCGTGACCAGATTGCCAAGTACAAGGAAATGCAAAAGAACAAGGTGACCGATCAGGATACTCCAATCATCAGCGAGAAAACGATTGAACATATCATTGAGCAGAAAACCAATATCCCTGTTGGTGAGCTCAAAGAAAAGGAACAATCTCAGCTTATCCATCTAGCAGACGACCTCAAAGCTCATGTCATTGGTCAAGATGAAGCTGTCGATAAGATTGCCAAAGCCATCCGTCGTAATCGTGTTGGACTTGGAACTCCTAACCGCCCAATCGGAAGCTTCCTCTTTGTCGGACCAACTGGTGTCGGTAAGACAGAACTTTCCAAACAACTAGCCATTGAACTCTTTGGTTCTGCTGACAGCATGATTCGCTTTGATATGAGTGAATACATGGAAAAACATAGCGTGGCTAAGTTAGTCGGAGCCCCTCCAGGCTATGTCGGCTACGATGAAGCTGGTCAGTTAACGGAAAAAGTTCGTCGCAATCCTTACTCTCTCATCCTTCTCGATGAAGTTGAAAAAGCCCACCCAGATGTGATGCACATGTTCCTCCAAGTCTTGGACGATGGTCGTTTGACTGATGGGCAAGGACGAACAGTTAGCTTTAAGGATGCCATCATTATCATGACCTCAAATGCGGGTACTGGTAAGGCCGAAGCCAGCGTTGGTTTTGGAGCTGCTCGTGAAGGTCGAACCAACTCTGTTCTCGGTGAACTCGGCAACTTCTTTAGTCCTGAGTTTATGAACCGTTTTGACGGCATCATCGAATTTAAACCTCTCAGCAAGGACAACCTTCTCCAAATCGTCGAACTCATGCTAGCAGATGTCAACAAACGCCTCTCCAGCAACAATATCCACCTCGATTTGACAGACAAGGTCAAGGAAAAGTTGGTTGACTTGGGATATGATCCAAAAATGGGGGCACGCCCACTCCGCCGTACCATTCAAGACCATATCGAGGATGCCATCACAGACTACTACCTTGAAAACCCAAGTGAAAAAGACCTCAAGGCAGTCATGACAAGCAATGGTAAGATTCAAATCAAATCTGCCAAAAAAACTGAAAAAACAGAAGAGATTGCTTCTGAAAAAGAAGAATAAAACGATCTAACAGGTGCAGGAAGTCTATCATTTTCTGCACCTTTTTTTACTAAAATAACTGTTTATTCTTGACAGCTTGCCCCTCGTCCATTATGATAATAATAAAGATACTAGAGAATGAGGAAAATGCAATGGCAAACCCAACTTTTGGTGAAAAAAGAGAGAATGTGACCTACCAGCCCCGCTATGGCGTGTACGCAGTTATTCCTGATGCAGAAAAAAAACAAATTGTCTTAGTTCAAGCTCCCAATGGTGCTTGGTTCTTGCCAGGTGGAGAAATTGAAGCGGGTGAAGACCACCAAGAAGCACTGAAGAGAGAACTAATCGAAGAACTTGGCTTTACAGCTGAGATTGGAACCTATTATGGGCAAGCTGATGAGTATTTTTACTCTCGTCACCGTGATACCTACTACTACAACCCAGCCTACCTCTACGAAGCTACTTCTTTCCAAGAAGTACAAAAACCATTAGAAGATTTTAATCATATTGCTTGGTTTCCTATTGATGAAGCAATTGAAAAACTCAAACGTGGTAGCCACAAATGGGGAATTGAAGCTTGGAAAATTCAGCATAGAATTGACTAAAATACACGATTTTATCCAAAAAGTGCTATAATAGAGTTAGAAAATCGGAGGAACTATTATGAAGCTTATCAACACGACTAATTCACACTCGCAACTTGTTAAAAGCCAATTAGAAAGTACCGACGCAACGCTTGTTGAAGTCTATTCCGCAGGAAACACCGACGTGATTTTCACACAAGCTCCGCTTCACTATGAAATCCTCATTTCCAACAAACACCGGGCTATTCGTGAACCAGAAATCGAAACCATCCAAGATTTCTTCATGAAACGCAAAATCGATAAAGATGATATCGATGAAGCTAATATCAAGACGCTTTATTCAGATAAACTGATTGAAATTTCTATTCCTACAAAATAAGAAAGCCAGCTCTAAGCTGGTTTTCTTTTGCAAAAAAGCTTGGTAATATTACCAAACTTTTTCATTTTATTTCACAGCTTCTTTCAAAGCATCTACCTTATCCAAACGTTCCCACGGAAGGTCAATATCTGTACGTCCCATGTGTCCATAAGCCGCTGTTTGACGGTAAATTGGACGTTTGAGGTCTAGCATTTGGATAATTCCTGCTGGGCGAAGGTCAAAGATTTGACGCGCTGCTTTTTCAAGCTTGCTTTCAGCTACTGTTCCTGTACCAAAAGTATCGATACGAACAGAAACAGGCTGGGCAACACCGATAGCGTAGGCCAATTGCACTTCTACCTTCTTAGCAAGGCCTGCTGCAACGATGTTCTTGGCAATGTAGCGAGCTGCATAAGAGGCTGAACGGTCCACTTTAGTCGCATCCTTACCAGAGAAGGCACCACCACCATGACGAGAGTAGCCTCCATAAGTGTCCACGATAATCTTACGACCAGTCAAACCTGAGTCTCCTTGAGGTCCACCGATTACGAAACGACCAGTCGGATTAATGAAGAATTTTGTTTGTTCATCCAAGTAAGAAGCTGGGATCACCTCTTTGATAACTCTGCTAATCACATCATTGTGAATTTGTTCATTGCTAACTTCTGGATCGTGCTGAGTTGAAATAACGACTGTGTCCACACGTACCGGACGGTCATTTTCATCATACTCAACTGTAACTTGTGATTTTGCATCTGGGCGAAGATAGCTGATTTCACCAGACTTACGAAGTTCTGCTAAACGACGAACCAGTTTGTGGCTGAGTGAAATTGGCAATGGCATGAGTTCTTCTGTTTCATCCACTGCGAATCCAAACATAAGACCCTGGTCACCTGCTCCAATCAAGTCAAGTGGATCTTGATCTGCATTTCCACGAACCTCCAAGGCTTCGTTGACCCCTTGGGCGATATCCGGTGACTGCTCAACAAGCGACGGATGAACTCCCACCGTCTCAGCAGAAAAACCATACTCTGTATTGGTGTAACCAATCTCTGCAATGGTATTACGAACCACACGGTTAATATCCACATAGGCATTTGTAGAAATTTCACCAAAAACGTGGACAGAACCAGTGTATACAGCTGTCTCAGCAGCAACGTGCGCTTCTGGATCCTCTGCTAAAATAGCATCCAAAATCGCATCTGAAATTTGGTCTGCAATCTTATCCGGATGCCCCTCAGATACAGATTCAGACGTGAATAATTTACGTTCTGACATAAAAATGTCCCCCCTTAAAAAAATATTGTTATAGAGTTACAAAGTACTGATAGGAAAACTACTAGTAATGAATACCTACCACCTTATCGGGACTATATAACCTTATCATTATACCACTTTTTACTTTTTTTTGCAGTATTTTTGAAAAATCATAAAACGAAGTTAGAAAAAGGAGCCATTCAGCTCCAATTTTGTTCTTAGAAAGTTTGGCGTTTGGCTTTCCGCTCTGCACGGCCACGAGCACGATTTTCAGCACGCTTGGTTTTGCGGCGTTTTTCATCCACCGCCCATTGAATCTTCTTCTTATAGCCCGGTTTGACTTTTTTCTTTTTCTTTTTGACCAAGCCAATCATTTCAATATCAAGCTTATCCTGCTTCTTTTCACGATTGGCACGACGATCACGGTCGTAAGTATCTTGGAACTCTCCGTCTTTGACCATCTTAGGAGTAAACTTGATGCCTAATTTTTCCAACTCACGGATATCCGAGTCATCACTTGGCTGATAAAGGGTAATAGCTGTACCTGGTAGGCCGTTTCGTCCAGTTCGACCAACACGGTGCACAAAGAAAGATAAGTCTTGCGGAATGGCATCATTAATGACATGACTGACACCTTCAATGTCAATTCCACGCGCTGCCAAGTCTGTTGCGACAATGTACTCAAAATCAAGATTCTTCACCTGATTCATGATTCGCTTTCGCTCGCGAGGTGCAATATCTCCATGAATCTTAGCCACCTTCAATCCTTGAGCAGTCAAGTATGCATGCAATTCATCTGCCCGCGTCTTGGTATTCACAAAAATCATTGCTAGATAAGGTTGCATGACTTGAGTCAACTCATAAATCTGAGCATTCTTATCTCGGCCCTTGGTCGAAACCAACCAGTTTTCAATGGTATCTGAGATAACTGTCTTAGTCTTGATTCTTTCCATGACAGGATTTGACAAGTATTTTTTCAAGAAGGGCTGCAACTTCTGCGGAATGGTCGCTGAGAAGACCATGAATTGCAAGTCTTTTGGAAGGCTCCCAGCAATCTTGTCAACTGTCTCCAAGAATCCCATATCCAAGGTCATATCGGCTTCGTCTACGACAAAAGTCTTAGCCTTGTGAATGGCTAAATCACCAGATTTGACCAAGTCATAGATACGACCTGGAGTCCCGATGACGATATGTGGCTGGTTACTTGCCAATTTATCAATCTGACGCGCCTTATCCGTACCACCAACATAGTTAACCACACGGACTTCGACATCTGAGTGAGCTGCAATCTGACGAGCCGCTTGGTAAATCTGAGTAGCTAACTCACGACTTGGAGCCGTAATGACCGCTTGCACACTATCGCTAGTTTCATCTAATTGCTGGAAAATTGGTAATAAGAAAGTATGAGTCTTTCCTGAACCAGTTTTTGACTCACCGACCAAGTCACGACCTGCCAAGACAATAGGAATTAATTTATCTTGAACCTCTGTCGGAGTTGTAAATTTCAACTCCTCCAAAGCCTTTTCTATATAGTTTTTAAACTGAAATTTCGTAAATGACATATTATCCTCAATTCTATTCTTCCAACCATTATAACATATTTTGTTCTTTTTCTGTAGCCACACTTATCTGACCGATCATAAAACTCTCAACTTCTCCAAATACCAATCTTAGACTTGAGATCACACATTTGCTTTCTATCCAAAATGCAAAAAGAGAAGACCAAATTGGTCTTCTCTCAGCCTTTAGCTTGCGACTCAGATAGATTTGTTAAACAGTCAAGCAGGTGCTTAAGAATCTTTTAAAAGTCGAAAGTTCCTAGATAACATTAGTGCTTAATCATCTTTCCGCTTGCGACCAAGAAGCAACGCTGCTAGACCTGCAAGAAGAGAGCTAGTCATTAGACCAGTGAGTGAAAGTGGTGCAGTGCTACCTGTATTTGGCAATGTAGCTTGTTTTTCCTTTTCTCCTGCTGGACTTTGAGCTGGTGGATTCTCTTCAGGTTTTCTTGGTTGAAGTCTATTTGCCTGATTATTATCAGCCCCCTGCTCTCCTCCTGGATTAACTGGTGGAACTGGATTTGGTTGAGGTGCTGGTTGCGGCTGTGGTTGTGGTTGTGGACTAGGATCTTGCTTAGCTTCAAAGACCCACTTACCGACGAAGGTTAGATTTGCCCCCTCTTCCACTTCTTGGTAACCTAGGAATGTCCATGTACCATTTGCAACAGCAACTTCTACAGGCATCGGTGCTTCTGGAACAAAAGCAATCGCTGCAGAAGAACTTGTAGTATATGTTCCACTTTGTGGAAGTAAGCTCAATACTTCTGCTGGCAAGTTGTTGTCTGCGGTTGCACTTTCGAAGCGGTAAGTCACTTGATAGGTTTCAGTTACTGGTGCAGGCAAAACATTAATTGGTACAGACACCTCAGTAGAAGAACCATCTGGATAGTCAACTCGTACCTTACCTGTGTAAGTACCTGGTTTTGTTGTGTCAATTTGACCTGCAGGTGTAATATCAACTACCTTAGTGCCAGCTGGAAGGCTTGGCAAGTTCGTCACATTATCGGTCAAGTCAGGTGTTTGTCCAACCTTGATAGTTTCTTCCGTTACCTGAGGCGTATAAGTTTCAGCATTTGTCGGATTCGCCTTGAATTCCCACTTACCGACGAAGACTACATTAGCCTTGTTGACAACGGCGCTAGTTGCATCGTATCCCTTGAAGGTCCATGTACCATCGTTCACAGTATCTGTGTATGTGGTTTGAGATGGTTGTTGAGCGGAAACAGAGGCACCATTCACATAAGTTGCACTGTCGCCTGGAGTCAAGGCTGCGATGGCTGCTGGAAGAGTTTTACCTGATGTTGCGCTCTCGAAGCGGTAACTTGCCTGGTACTTGTTAGCTTCAAAGGCCCATTTCCCTACAAACTCAACATCGGACTTATTGACTACAGCGCTAGTTGCATCG
Source organism: bacterium (assembly GCA_905221365.1). Classification (GTDB taxonomy): domain Bacteria; phylum Bacillota; class Bacilli; order Lactobacillales; family Streptococcaceae; genus Streptococcus. The sequence continues at coordinate 1,688 of CAJNCX010000007.1, read as the reverse complement.
TAACCCTTAAAGGTCCAAGTACCGTCGTTCACTGCGTCGGTGTAAGTGGTTTGGGATGGTTGTTGAGCGGAAACAGAGGCACCATTCACATATCTTGCACTATCACTTGGAGTCAATGCTGCGATGGCTGCTGGAAGAGTTTTACCTGATGTTGCGCTCTCGAAGCGGTAAGTAGCTTGGTACTTGTTAGCTTCAAAGGCCCATTTCCCTACAAACTCTACATTTGCCTTGTTGACAACGGCGCTAGCTGCGTCATAGCCCTTGAAGGTCCAAGTGCCGTCGTTCACTGCGTCGGTGTAAGTGGTTTGAGATGGTTGTTGAGCGGAAACAGAGTCACCATTCACATATCTTGCACTGTCACTTGGAGTCAATGCTGTGATGGCTGCTGGAAGAGACTTACCTGCTGTTGCGCTCTCGAAGCGGTAAGTAGCTTGGTACTTGTTAGCTTCAAAGGCCCATTTCCCTACAAACTCTACATTTGCCTTGTTGACAACGGCGCTAGCTGCGTCATAGCCCTTGAAGGTCCAAGTGCCGTCGTTCACTGCGTCGGTGTAAGTGGTTTGAGATGGTTGTTGAGCGGAAACAGAGTCACCATTCACATATCTTGCACTGTCACTTGGAGTCAATGCTGCGATGGCTGCTGGAAGAGTTTTACCTGATGTTGCGCTCTCGAAGCGATAAGTAGCTTGATACTTGTTAGCTTCAAAGGACCATTTGCCTACAAACTCCACATTTGCCTTGTTTACGACTGCATTGGCTGCGTCGTAACCCTTGAAGGTCCAGATGCCGTCGTTCACTGCGTCGGTGTAAGTGATTTGGGATGGTTGTTGAGCGGAAACAGAGGCACCATTCACATAAGTTGCACTGTCGCTTGGGGTTAATGCTGCGATGGCTGCTGGAAGAGTCTTACCTGCTGTCTCGCTCTCGAAGCGATAAGTAGCTTGATACTTGTTAGCTTCAAAGGCCCATTTCCCTACAAACTCTACATTGGATTTGTTGACAACGGCGCTAGTTGCATCGTAACCCTTGAAGGTCCATGTGCCGTCGTTCACTGCGTCTGTGTAAGTGGTTTGGGATGGTTGCTGAGCGGAAACAGAGGCACCATTCACATAAGTTGCACTGTCGCTTGGAGTCAAGGCTGCGATGGCTGCTGGAAGTGCTTTTCCTGCTGTCTCACTCTCGAAGCGATAAGTAGCTTGGTACTTCTTAGCTTCAAAGGCCCATTTCCCTACAAACTCTACATTTGACTTGTTGACCACAGCGCTAACTGCGTCGTAACCCTTGAAGGTCCATGTGCCGTCGTTCACTGCGTCGGTGTAAGTGGTTTGGGATGGTTGCTGAGCGGAAACAGAGGCACCATTCACATAAGTTGCACTGTCGCTTGGAGTCAAGGCTGCGATGGCTGCTGGAAGTGCTTTTCCTGCTGTCTCACTCTCGAAGCGATAAGTAGCTTGGTACTTCTTAGCTTCAAAGGCCCATTTCCCTACAAACTCTACATTTGACTTGTTGACCACAGCGCTAACTGCGTCGTAACCCTTGAAGGTCCATGTGCCGTCGTTCACTGCGTCGGTGTAAGTGGTTTGGGATGGTTGTTGAGCGGAAGCAGAGTCTCCATTCACATAAGTTGCACTGTCACTTGGAGTCAAGGCTGCGATGGCTGCTGGAAGAGCTTTTCCTGATGTTGCGCT